>NZ_AKKF01000208.1 GCF_000281955.1 Caulobacter sp. AP07
TTGAGGTGGGTTGATTATGCGGTGGCCTTTGGAGGGGAGGATAAGTGGATTTTCAGCGTTGAATTCGTTGGGGAATGACGACGTGAGCGGTGGGGACAGAGGCTCCCTCTCCCGCTGGGAGAGGGTGCGAGAAGGCGCTCAGCCCGGAGCCCTACAGCCCCGAGCACCCGTGCCCCGGTTCATCAGAACACGCGATGTGGGAAGAGGCCTTGCCAACCGCGCGCCCCGGGCGTGAAATGACCGTATCTGGGGAAACAAGGGCTACGTGGAGATAGCCATGCCCGCCAGCCTGGACGCCCCCAGCCTCAATCCGCGAACCACGAAATCGCGCAAGCGTGGTCGCGCCAAGCACAACGGCCTGCGTTGGGCCGTGATCCTGATGCTGCTGCTGAACATCTTGGTGTGGGGCGGCATGATCGCCCTGACGCGCGGCATGATCGCCCTGGATGATCAGCCCGGTTTGCACCTGTTTCCCTGACGGGCCGCAAGTACGACGATCCGTTCGTCTCGATGTTCGTCAGGATGGGGTGTGGACCTCAGGCGAAACCGCCAGGCCCATGAGCCGCCGTCAGATCGGCATCCGCATGATTTCCTGATAGGCCGAGATCACCTGGTCGCGCACGGCCATCACCGTGTCGAGGCTGGCCTCGGCCGACGAGATGGCGGTGACGACGTCGATCAGTTCTGCCTTGCCGGCCGCCTGCTGGCCGATCTTCATTTCGGCCGCCTTGGTCTGGTGCAGGGTGTCGGTCATGGCCGACTTCAGCAACTCGCCGAAGTCCATGCCCTTCTTGACCTCGCCCGCCCCGCCGAGCGACGGCGTGGCCATCGAACCCTGGGCGGCGTAGGCCTTGGCGGCGGCGAGCGCGGTGATCATCGGCTAGCCCTTACTTGCGCAGGATGTCGAGGGTGCGCGATTCCATGGCGCGCGACGTCTCGATGACATTGAGGTTGGCTTCGTAGGCGCGCTGCGCCTCCTTCATGTCCAGCGCCTCGACCAGGGTGTCGACGTTGGGCAGCTTCATGTAGCCCTGGGCGTCGGCCGCCGGATTGCCGGGCTCGTAGACGGTGCGGAAATCCTTGCGGTCGGGGTCGACGCGAGCCATCGACACCCCCTCGGCGCCGGCCACCGTCATCGGACGGAACACCGGCACCTGGCGGCGGTAGGGGTCGCCGCCCGGCGTGCGGGCGGTGGAATTGGCGTTGGCGATGTTCTCGGCGATCACCCGCATCCGGCCCTGCTGGGCCTTCAGGGCGCTGGCGGCGACCTGCATGGTCGCCATCGACTGGGAGCGGATCTCAGGCATCTAGATCTCCTTAGCCGCCCGGACGGCGCGTGGCCGTCTTCAGCATCTGCATCGATTTCTGGTAGAAGCCGACCGCCGCGTCGTAGTTCATCCGCGCGTCGGTCATCTTCAGCATCTGATCCTCGATCGTCACCGCATTGCCGTCGAGGGTGGTCTCGGTGTCGGCGCCCTCCGGCGAGCGCCAGATGCTGGCCGGCCTGGACGGCGCCATGTGGGCGGCGCTGGTGGCGATCATCTGGACGCCCGAGGTCGCCGTTCCCACCGGTCCGCCGCGATAGGGCTGGCCCGTGGTCTGCGACGCCAGCGACGCCTGGAAGGTGTAGGCCTTCAGGTCGCGCGGCCTGTAATCCGGCGTATCGCCGTTGGCGACGTTCTGCGCGATGACCTTCTGCCGCTCGGACAGATAGCCCATGCGGCTCTTGAGCATCGCGAAGAGGGGAATGTCATCGGGACCCATGCCGTCATGGTGAAGAAACAGGGTTAATCCAGCCTTAAGAACCTTGGGGCACACCAGGGGTGCGGCTCCGCGTCGCGCCCTTTTGCACCGTCAGGCGACATGAACTTCGACTTCGTTGAACTGATCCGCGCCGTCGCCGCCCTGGCCATCACCCTGGGGCTGGTCGGGCTGGCCGGCGTGGCCCTCCGCAAGTTCGGCCCCGACGCCCTTTCGCGCCTGTCGATCCTGCGCAAGGAACGGCGGATGCAGGTGGTCGAGACCCTGGCCCTGGACCCGACGCGTCGCCTGGTGCTGTTCACCCTCGACGGCGAGGAGCGCCTGCTGGTGCTGGGCGACGGCAAGCTGCTGGAATGGGGCCCCAAGCCGGTCGCCGCGCCGCCGGTCTCGCTTTCCAAGATCCCTTCCTCGACGGGGCCCGTGGTCTGATGCGCGGTTTCCTCAAGCTGATCACCGGCGCCGACCCCAAGGACCTGCGCCAGGCGGCGATCATCGCGGTGCTGGCCGGCCTGGTCACGGTGCTAGGCCCGGCGGTGGCCATGGCCCAGTCGGCGATCAATGTCGACCTGGGCACCGGCGCGGGCCTGTCCGAGCGCGTGGTGCAGATGGTCGGCCTGCTGACCGTGCTGAGCCTGGCGCCGTCGATCGTCATCATGACCACCTCGTTCGTGCGGATCGTGGTGGTGCTGGGCCTGCTGCGCACCGCGATCGGCGTGCAGCAGAGCCCCCCCAACCCGGTGATCATCAGCCTGGCCCTGTTCCTGACCGCCATCGTCATGGGTCCGACCTTCGAGAAGTCCTACGACGAGGGCGTCAAGCCGCTGCTCGACAAGCAGATGGAGATGCCCGAGGCGTTCGACGCCGCCGCCCAGCCGGTGAAGATCTTCATGCTGCGGCAGGTGGACCAGGACGACCTGGCGCTGTTCATCCGCCTGTCGAAGATCGAGAAGCCCAAGACCGCCGCCGACACGCCGCTCAAGGTGGTCACCCCGGCCTTCATGATCTCGGAACTGAAGCGCGCCTTCGAGATCGGCTTCCTGCTGTTCATCCCGTTCCTGGTCATCGACCTGGTGGTCGCCAGCGTGCTGATGAGCATGGGCATGATGATGCTGCCGCCGGCCAGCGTCAGCCTGCCGTTCAAGCTGATCTTCTTCGTGCTAGTGGACGGCTGGCGACTCGTCGCCGGCAGCCTGGTCGAGAGCTTCCAGCGCGGCGCCGGCGGCGGTTAAAAACAAGAAGAAGCAGAAGAAGAACGATGGGCGTTTTCGTACTGGGGTCGATCAATCTGGACGCCGTGGCGCGGGTCGATGACCTGCCGCGGCCGGGCGAGACGGTGGCCGGCATTTCGCTGGAGCTGTTCCCCGGCGGCAAGGGCGCCAACCAGGCCGTGGCCGCCGCCCGGATGGGCGCGGCGACCCGGCTGATGGGCGCGGTCGGCAAGGAGGACAGCGGCCCCAGCCTGAAGGCCAAGCTGGCCGGCTACGGGGTGCAGGTCTCCGACGTCATGGAACTGCCGTCGATCCCCACCGGCCAGGCCCATGTCTGGGTGTCCAACAGCGGCGAGAACATGATCGTCGTCACCGGCGGCGCCAACGCCACCCTGACGCCCTCGCACGTGGCCGCCACGGCCCTGGAGGGTCAGCGCGTGCTGCTGTGCCAGCTGGAGACCCCGGCCCCCGCCATCGAGGCCCTGTTCCGGGCCGGGGTGGGCAAGGGCGCCTTGCGCATCCTCAACGCCGCCCCCGCCCTGCCCCAGGGCGCGGCGCTGTTCCCTCTGACCGACATCCTGATCCTCAACCAGACCGAACTGGCCACCTACGCCCGGCTGGACCACGAGCCGTCGCGGCTGGAAGAGGTGTCGCGGGTCGCCCGCAAGCTGATGAGCCGCCCCGACCAGACGGTGATCGTCACCCTCGGCTCGGCCGGCGTGGCCACCGTGCGGCGCGACGAGGCCTTCCTGGTCGAGGGCCGCAAGGTCAAGGCCGTCGACACCACCGGGGCCGGCGACTGCTTCTGCGGCGCCCTGGCCGCCTGCCTGGCGGTCAACATGGACCTGCGCGAGGCCGTCGAGCAGGCCAACGCCGCCGCCGCCCTGTCGGTGCAGAAGGCCGGCGCCGCGCCGTCGATGCCCAGCCGCCGCGAGGTCGAGGCGTTCCTGGCGGGGTAGCCGGAAAGCTCGCCTACAGGCGACCAAGTCGTCGCCTCCAAGCTTCGCATTACAAAATCTTCAGTTGTCGCGGTTCGCGCTCGAAGCCATGGCTGCTTCCTTCAGGGGGAAAGTGATGCGCGTCGTGTTTCTGCTTTTGGCGCTGCTCGGCGCGCCGTCCGCATCCCTCGCGGAATCGAACTTCACCCGCATCAATCCGCCGGGCCCATACGCCGTCGGCCTGCGCATCGTCGAGCAATACGACTACGCGCGCGGCTATCGGGGGACGACCGACACCCTGACCGGCAAGCCGGTGGCTGGCGAACGGGCGCGGCCGATCCAAACCCTGGTCTGGTACCCGGCGACCAACAGCTCCGGCCGCGGCACGACGGTCAGCGACTATGTGAAGCTCGGCGCCACCGCCGACGATTTCGGGCCCGCGCCCGCCGAACGCGCCGGGCTGGAGGACAACTTCGTCCGCACCAGGGTCGCCACGTTGTCGTCGGAGCGGGCCAAGGCCGAGCTGGCCGCGCCGATGCTCGCCCGTCGCGACGCCGGGGCGGCGTCCGGCAAGTTCCCGGTCGTGATCTACGCGCCGAGCTTCAATGCCGAGGCCTACGAGAACGCCGACCTCTGCGAGTACCTGGCCAGCCAGGGCTATGTGGTCATCGCCAGCCCCAGCTTCGGCCACGCCTCGCGCGGCATGACAACCGACCTTGAGGGCGTTGAGACCCAGGTCGGCGACATCGAGTTCCTGATCGGCTACGCCCACGGCCTGCCGCAGGCCGACACGAGCCGCCTGGCCGTGGCGGGCTACAGCTGGGGCGGACTGGCCAATGTCATGGCCGCCGCCAAGGACAGCCGGATCGACGCCCTGGTCGCGCTGGACGGCTCGGTGCGGTACTGGCCCGAGACCATCAAGCAGTCGCTGTTCCTGACCCCGGCCCGGGTCACCGCGCCGATGCTGTACGTCGCGGCCAGGCCCAAGCCCATCGAAGAGGTGTCTTCGGACCTGAACAGCGACAGCAGCTTCCTCAACAAGATGAAGTACGCCGACCTCTACCGGGTCACCATGGCCCCGTACGTCCATGCCGACTTCTCGGTGATGTTCAGCCAACGACTGGCCGCCGACGGCGAGCATGGCGACTACGACAAGGACGAACTGTCGGTCGCCAACAGCTGGGTGGAGACCTATGTCCGCCGCTTCCTGGACGCCTATCTCAAGGGCGACGCCACCGGCCGCGCCTTCCTCGACACCCCAGCCGCCAAGAACGGCGCGCCGCGTCACCTGCTGACCCTCGACGTCACCAAGGCCCAAGGCGCGCCGCCGACCCGCGCGGCCTTCGCCGCCGAACTGAACCGCGTCGGCTTCGACAAGGCCTTGGCGACCTATCAGGCGTTCAGGGAGCGCGACGCCGACTTCGCGATCGATGAGCCGGGGCTGAACCGCTGGGGCTACCAGCTCCTGGGCGGCGGCGACACCCGCGCGGCCGTGGCGATCCTGAAGCTGAACCAGGAACTCCACACGGACAGCTGGAACGCCTTCGACAGTCTCGGCGAGGCCTACGCCGCCCATGGCGACAAGGCGCTCGCGATCGCGGCCTATCGCCAGTCGCTGGTCCTGAACCCCAAGAACACCAACGGTGTCGCGCAGCTGAAGGCGCTCGGCGCCGCGCCCTAGCCGCTGGTCTTGGGTTCAGGCGGATATCCGGATTGGGTTGAAACCTGTCATCGGCGCCCCTGCGACGGACAGAGGGGTTCCGGCCACAAGGGCGGGAATGGCGGCTGAAATAGGATCAGGCCGCGCGGATGCCGCTGTGCTGGCCGGATTCCTGCGAGCCGACCACCGCGTCGTAGCCGAGGATCATATCGACGTCGCGGCCGTTGCTGGCCAGCGGCAGGCGCAGCCACAGGATCGACATGTGCGGCGAGCCCTTCCAGGCCAGGCTGTGCACGCCGACGCCGGGACGGCGCTCGTTGACGACCTTGTCCAGCTGCTCGCGCCAGTATTCGACGGCGGCGCTATTGTAGACGTCGTTCAGGGTCTTGCCGGTGATCTCCCGGCCGTAGACCGAGTAGAGGCCGGTGCCGGCCAGCCGCAGGCGGTAGTCCACAGCCCCGTCAAGGTCGCGCTTGACGTCGATCAGGCTGACGGTGGGCAGCATGCGCTTGATGCCCGCGGGATGCAGGTCAACGCGCGCGGGGAGGCTAGCCCCCCGACGGAGGGACGCCCAGTAGGCGAACATCTCCTGGTGAGCGCGGGCCGCCGTGGCGGATGCGCTCAGCTGCGCGTTCATCTTCAGATTCCTTAACAAGCCGTTGGAATCACGACGATTCACTATGTCTTAAGGACCGAATCGCCGCCAGCGAAAATCGCGACCTACGGCAAAGATTCCCTCGAAGAGTCAATCCGCAAGGCAAACGCCCGGCTCCCGCGAGGGATGCCGGGCGTGGCTGGAATTTGCGCGGAAACGGCGCAAGCGCTTGTTTGAATTAACGTTAATGAACGCTCAGACTCAGCTTGAGCGTATCCTAGCGCCCCTTGCGAACCGGTTTGCGGCCGCCCTGCCCCAGGCCCATCTGCTTGGCCAGATCCGACCGCGCCTTGGCGTAATTGGGCGCCACCATGGGATAGTCCTTCGAAAGGTCCCACTTGGCCCGATACTGTTCGGGGCTCAAATCGTACTTGGTCCGCAGGTGCCGCTTCAGCGACTTGAACTTCCGGCCGTCCTCGAGACAGACCAGATAGTCCGGCGTGATCGAACGCCGGACGGACACCGCCGGCTCCCTGCTGACCGCCGACATCTCGGCCTCGCCCCCGACGCCGGCCAGCGCCTCGTGCACGCAGCGGATCAGTCCCGGCACGTCCGACGCGGCGATAGGGTTGCCCCCGACATAGGCGGCGACCAGGCTCGCCGTGATCTCGATGAGTTCGGACTGTTCGTCCATGTGTATCCGTGCTCCCCCGACTCCCTTGGTCCTGATGGATCCAATTGAGTTTTGGATAACAGATTATGATCTTCCGGCAACATAGACGCGAGGTCGTCCAGGGTAGATGTCGGCAGGTCGACAGACCTTGCTCGCCACCTGCACATCCTTCAGTTGAACTAAACTCTTCATTTCTGGGCGACAGTAGTCGCTGAATGCGTTCGACGGTCGCGGCGGACTAGCGTCCGAAATCTCGCGAGAGCGCCAACATGGCCGCGCGCTGCGGCACCGAATACTCGTCGACGGCGCCCTCGTCGCCCTCGCGGATGGCCTTGAGCAGGGCCGGGGTCATGGCCGACGACAGCGACCAGTTCCAATAGCGCAGCACGGTCTGGGCGCGGTCCACGGCCACCGTGTCGAACGCCGCCAGCACGCGTTCGAGGCCCGGCGTCGGCGCCCCGGCCGAGTCGGTTTCCGGCCGGCGCAACCCGCGCCACAGGGCCCGCACGGCGCCGCGCGGCAGGCCGGTGGCCTTGCACAGGATGGCCAGCGGCTCGCCGCCGGGGTCGGTGAAGATCTTGGCGCCGGTCATCGGCTTGAGGCCCGACAGGTACGAGATCTCCTCGGCGATCTCGCGGGTCATGCCGTTCTGGGCGGCGGAGACGGCGGCTTCCAGGCTGTCGTAGGGACTCTTGGCGATCGCGGCGCGATTTCGCTGACGCCGTTCAATGAATTGCAGGGCCTTGCGCGACAACGGGTCCTGCCAGCCTTCCGCCGACGCCAACGGGAAGACGTCGCCGACCGCATCCTGCAGGATCTCGCGCGACACGGCGAAGCGTTGCAGAATCGTCCGGCGCGCGTCGGCGTCCGACCACCAGAACATCACATAGGCGTGGCTGGGCCGCAGTTCCGGGCGCTTGAGCAGCAAGGCGATCAGGTTCGGGTTGTCGCGGGTCGCCGCGACGATGTTCTCCAGCCCCTGGTGGCTGAAGCGCACCAGCTCGTTCTTCAGCAGGATCTCGGTGACGGCCGTTTCGTCCATGTCGACCAGGGCGTCGGCCACCACCTCGCTGACCCCGCGCCGCTGGGCGATCAGCCGGCGATGGTCGTGGCCGGCGTTGTAGAGGCAGTTGATCAGGTCGGCGTCGCTGAGGTTGGGCGAGTTCTCGAGCAGGGCGCGGGCCACCGGCAGTTCGTCGCGCAGCAGCAGGCGGACCAGCACGCCGGGCATCTCGGTCAGGTTGGCCAGGCGCCGGGCCACCTTCTCGCGTTCGCCCACGACGGCGTCGCGCAGCATCTCGACCAGCAGGTCGGCGGTCACCGAGCGCTCGAAGGCGTTGATGCGGCTGGCCGGCAGGCACAGCACGTCGGCCAGCCGCTTGAGCAAGGCGGCGCGCGAGCGGTGCGCGACGACCGGCTCGGGCTCGGGACTGTCGAAGGGCGTGGCGTGATCGTTCATGGTCGTCCTGACGGAAAACCGCCGTGCTCAAGTCTAGACCAGAGCGTCCTTAACGTCGGATGAGCGGCCGGCACGATCGCCTCCTGGCCCGGACGATGCGGGAGGGGCCGCCTGGCTCCGTCACACCTAGAATTCGCGCCATTCGCCGGGTCGCGACCGCGGCTCGATCTTGAGCGCGTTGGCGCCCTGCACATAGCGTTCGCGGAAGGCTTCCCGGCGCGGCGCGGCGGGAGCCTCGCGGCGCTCGCGATCCTGGCGCGGGCGGTATTCATGGACCTCGGCGCCCACCTGGAAGCGGCCGATCAGGCGCTCCAGCTCGGCGGCCTCGGAGGCCAGGGCGTGGCTGGCGGCGGTCGATTGTTCGACCATGGCGGCGTTCTGCTGGGTGACCTGGTCCATCTGGTTGACCGCGACATTGACCTCGGCCAGGCCGACGGCCTGTTCCTTGGACGAGGCGGCGATCTCGCCGACCAGGTCGTTGATCTCGTCCACCTGGGCCAGGATCTGGTCCAGGGTCTGGCCGGTCTCGCCGACCAGCTTGACGCCCTTGCCGACCTGTTCGCTGGAGGCGCGGATCAGGCTCTTGATCTCCTTGGCCGCCTCGGCCGAGCGCTGGGCCAGGGCCCGCACCTCCTGCGCCACCACCGCGAAGCCGCGACCGGCGTCGCCGGCCCGGGCGGCTTCCACCCCGGCGTTCAGGGCCAGCAGGTTGGTCTGGAAGGCGATCTCGTCGATGACGCCGATGATCTGGGTGATCGACTGAGACGACTTCTCGATGCCGCCCATCGCCTCGACGGCCTCGCGCACCACCTTGCCGCTGCGTTCGGCGTTGGCCTTGGTGCTCTGGGTCACGCCGCGCGCCTTCTCGGCGCTGTCGGAACTGCGGCGGACGGTGGCGGTGATCTGGTCGAGGGCGGCGGCGGTCTGCTCCAGGCCCGCGGCCTGGCGTTCCGTGCGCCGCGACAGGTCGTCGGCGGCGGTCGAGATCTCTCCGCAGCCGCTACGGATGCTGCGGGCGGCGCCCAGGATGCCGGCCATGGTCTGCTGCAGGCTTTCCACGGCGGCGTTGAAGTCGCGCGGCGCCTTGCGGGCTTCGCCGTCGAAGCCGTCCTCGCGCATCCGCCAGATCAGGTCGCCGTCGGCCAGCTTCTCCATGCCCTCGCCGAGGGTCGCCACGGCGGCGGCCTGGGTCCGGGCGAAGGCCGCGACCTCGTCGGCCCGGCGCTGGCGCTCGGCCTCGGCGACGGTGCGTTCGGCCTCCTGCTCGGCGCGCTGGCGCGCGCTCCTGGCCAGGTCATGGCGGAAACCGTCCAGGGCGCGGGCCACCGCCCCGATCTCGTGATCATCGGCCCCGTCGACCGGCTGCTCGTAGCGCCCGGCGCCAAGCCCTTCCACCGACCGGGTCAAGCCGGCCATGGCCCGCCGCGACGCCGCGCTCCAGGCCAGGATCAGCAAGGCGAGGGTCCCGACCAGCGTCGCCAGTCCGGCCACGACGAACGACGAGGCCAGGCCGGCGCCCGCGGCGAGCGCCCAGCCGATCTGACCCAGCCCCGCCAGCAGCCCCATCACGACGATCAGCTTCCAGCCCAAGGACAGCCGATTGAACCCGTTCATCCCGAATCTCCGCCCCTTCGAGGGGATGCTCCAGCAATGGCGGCTGATTCCTAATGGCGCATTAACCATGACGCCGCTGCGACGTTCTGGCCGTGCTTGACGATCGTTTGCGCTCAATATAACCATTAGGTTATGGAACTGATGAGTTATGATATTGCGCCGCCCGGACGCCTCGACGCGACCTTCGCGGCCCTGGCCGATCCGACCCGGCGCGCCATCCTGGCGCGGCTGGCCGCCGGCGAGGCGTCGGTCGGCGAACTGGCCGCGCCGTTCGCCATGAGCCAGCCGGCGATCTCCAAGCACCTGAAGGTGCTGGAGAAGGCCGGGCTGGTGTCGCGCGGCCGTGACGCCCAGCGGCGGCCGGTGCGGGTGGAGGCCGCGCCCCTGGCCGAGGCCAACGCCTGGCTGGACGCCTATCGCAAGACGCTGGAGGCCAACTTCCGGCGCCTCGACGCCCTGCTCGAAGACCTGAAGACCGAAGGGCGCTGAACGCCCACAACCCGAGGAGACGACCCATGGCCCACGAGACACTGACCGTCGAAACCCGAGGCGACCGCGACGTGGTGTTCACCCGCGCCTTCACCGCCTCGCGCGACCTGGTGTTCGACTGCATGACCAAGCCCGAACTGGTGCGGCGCTGGCTGCTGGGCCCGCCCGGCTGGACCATGCCGGTGTGCGAGATCGACCTGCGGGTCGGCGGCAAGTACCGCTATGTCTGGCGCAACGAGGACGGCCGCGACATGGGTATGGGCGGCGTCTATCGCGAGATCGTCGCGCCGGAACGGATCGTCGCGGTCGAACTGTTCGACGAAGACTGGACCGGCGGCGAAACCCTGGTCACCCTGGAGCTGTCCGAGGTCGGCGGCCGCACGACCCTGACCACCACGGTCGTCTACGCCAACGAGGCGGCGCGCAAGGGCGCCCTGATCACCGGCATGGCCGACGGCATGGAGATGGGCTACGCGCGCCTCGACGAACTGCTGGTCACGGTCTGACCGGCGGTGGGGACGGCGTCGCTGGATCGGGTCTCGGACGCCATGGCCGCCTTGCGAGCGGCGGCCACCGACCACGACCTGGCCAATCTCGCCCGGTTCGGCATCGACGCGCCCAGCGGCCTGGGCGTGTCGATGGCCAACCTGCAGACGATCGCCAAGCGCCTGGGCCGCGATCACGATCTGGCCGCCGCCCTGTGGGCGACCGGCCAGTACGAAGCCCGGATGCTGGCCAGCCTGATCGACGATCCGGCCCAGGTGACGCCCGGGCAGATGGACGCCTGGCGGGCCGGGTTCGACAACTGGGCGATCGTCGACACCGTCTGCTTCAAGCTGTTCGACCAGTCGCCGCACGCCTTCGCCAAGGTCGGTGAATGGGCGGCCCTGAACGACGCGTTCGGTCGGCGCGCGGCCTTCGCCCTGCTGGCCTGCCTGGCGTTGCACGGCGCCAAGAATCCAAACGGGGGCGACAACGACCAGCCGTTCCTGGACGGCCTGGTCCTGATCGAGCGCGCCGCCGGCGATGACCGCAACTTCGTCAAGAAGAGCCTCAGCTGGGCGCTGCGGGCGATCGGCGGCAAGAAGAGCCCGACGCTCAAGGCCGCCGCCCTGGAGACCGCCCGCCGCCTGGCCGCCTCGCCCGACGCCGCGCCGCGCTGGGTGGGCAAGGATGCGCTGCGGGCCCTGAACAAGCCGGCCAAGGGCGGAAGCAGAAAAGACTGACCAACCCTGTCGGATTTGGACCGCCCCGAACGTCCTTTGTTCAACCGCCGTGAAGGAGAGACCCGATGAGTGACCTGGCTTTGAGCACGAAGTCCCCTCGCCGTCTCGGCCGCAGCGTAGTGGCGGTGGTCGCCGGCTTCGCGACGGTCGTCGTGCTGTCGATCGCCACCGACGCCGTGTTGCACGCGCTGAAGGTCTATCCGCCGCCCGAACAGGGCCTGCACGATCCGTTGCTGAACCTGCTGGCCCTGGCCTATCGCGGCGTGTTCACGGTGGCGGGGGGCTGGGTCACCGCCCGGCTCGCGCCGAGCGCGCCGCTGCGTCACGCCTTCATCCTGGGCGTGCTGGGCCTGGTCGCGGGCACGGCCGGGGCAGTCGCCAGCTGGAACCTGAACCTCGGCCCGCACTGGTATCCGATCGCCCTGGCGGCCAGCGGCCTGCCGCTGTGCTGGCTGGGCGGCGTGCTGGCGACCAAGGGACGAGCGGCATGAGACTGCCTCGAAGTGGCTGGTCGATCGCCCTGGAGGCGGTGCGCGAGCGTCGCGGACACCCGCCCGCGCCCGTGTCGTCGCCGATCGGCGCATCGTCGCGCCAGGAGGCGGGCCCCCCTCCCCGGCGCGGCGGCGATCCAGGGACAGGCCGGACTAGCGGCTGATCCCGACCGTCGACGCCCGCCGCAACAACAGGCGGTCCCAGTCGCCGCCCTCCGTCGCCCAGGCCTGGTCGTTCAGTTTCTTGAAGACCAACACGCCACGGCGCGTGGCGTCGGCCATCACGATCTCGCCGCCGGGACCGATCCGCCAGGCGTAGAGGTCGTCCCAGTGCGGGACCGCGCCCTTGCAGCGCTTGGGCGCGACCAGCTGGTAGCCGCCGATCACCCCCGCCGCGTTGAACCGCACGGTGCAGGTCGATGCGCCCTCGCCGTCCTTGCCCACCACCCACGACCCGACGAAGGCCTTGGGCCCCTTCGGCATCGCGTCCCCGGGCGGAGTCTTGGTCTTGCGCGTTTTGGCCATCTGGCCGGTCAGGTCGGCGGCCCCGGCATAGGGCGAGGGCTTGGCCGCGCCGACCACGGCCGGGGCGTTCTGGGCGTGAGCCGAGACAGCAACGGCCGTCGCCAAGGCGGCCAGCAGCGCGATCCTACGCATGGATTTCCCTCTGTTCGACCAGAGCGGATCACGACGGGCGGTGCGCGTCCAGCGTGAGGGTTCAGGCGCGCTCGACCAGCACCCCGGGCCGGCTGGCGTCCAGTCCGAAGGTCACCGGCAGGTGGCGCACGTGCGGGGTCTGCAGGTTCAGCGCCTTGGCCCCGCGCGCCACGGCCAGCTTGCCCAGGGCCGTGGGGCCAAAGCCGTTCTGGACCTTGGGCCGCGCGCCCAGCCGCCGGCGCAGCACGCCGTTGGCGTAGATGACATTGGCCCGCATCAGGGCCGGCGGGGTCATGAATTCGATCGAGATCGAGACATTGAGCATCGGGCCGTTCTCGATCCGGTGCGGGGCGTTCTGCTTCCAGGTGACCATGGTCCCCGGCGTCAGGTCATAGGCCTGGGCGCCGTCGTCCCAGCTGGGTTCGAAGGCGAACTGCTCGGCCGTCTCGCGCAGGACGATCTTCTCCAGCGCCAGTTCGCCGACATAGGGGTCGGCGACCGGATAGACCCAGACCTTCTTGCGGCCGCGCACCTGCCACAGCGACACCAGCGGCACGTCCAGATGGTAGAACACCTGGGCGTTGGCGCTGCTGATCAGCATGCCCAGGTCGCGCTTGAAGGTGCGCAGGCCGGGCACCTGGGCCTCCTTCTCGGCGAAGATCTCGTCGCAGAGGGCGGCGTATTCCGGCACGAAATCGTTGGCGCGGCGCAGGTTGAGCCAAATCCTTCCGCTCTGGGCGGCCTCCAGCAGCTGGTCGCCGGTCAGGTTCCCCGCCGCGCCCTTGCGCCAGGTGGTCCAGGCCTTGGGGTCCTCGCCCATGGTGAAGACGCCCAGCTGGTCGCGCGGATATTGGTCGAGCAGGCGCGCCAGGCCCTCGTCGTCGAACATCGGCCGCTCGTGCAGGCCGTGCTGGAAGGTCAGGTTCTCGGCGCCGAAGGCCTTGGCCTTGTCGGCGGTCCAGTCGCTGATGATGCTCACGAGGCGGTCCTCCCATAGAACTGGATCTTGAACGGGCCCCACCACAGGGTCTTGCCCAGGCCCCGGGCGGCGCGGTCGAGCCATTCGGCCCGGTCGCCGGCCCGGGTCAGCCATTTGAAGCCGGCCACCGCCCCGAACAGCGCGGCCTGCACGACGCCGACCGCCATCCAGCGGGCGACGCCCAGGCGGTCGGGCGGGCTGGCGGCGGCGCAATGGGCCGACGGGCCCTGGCCGTAGGCGAAGGCGCGGCGGATGGTGTAGTCCAGGGTCAGGCGGTCGGGCACCGGGTCTTCCCAGACCCAGGCCGCCGGCTCCCAGGCGAAGCGCGCCCCGCCGGCCCGCATGTGGCCGAACAGCATGTCGTCCTCGCCGCCGATATGGTTGCGCTCGACCGCGAAGGGCGCGACCGGGTCGGGCAAGGCGGCGCGGCGCAGCAGGCTGTCGCCGCAGCCGTAATAGTGGTCGATGACCCCCGCCTGCGCCTGGCCCTGGCGAGAGAAGAACCGCTCCAGATAGTCGCGATGCGCGGCGACGCCGGCCGGCGCCCGGGCGCGGACCGGACCGAAGACCACGTCGGCGTCGTAGCGGACCTGGGCGGCCAGCAGCGCCGCCAGCCAGCCGGTCGGCGCCTCCTCGTCGTCGTCCAGGAAGGCGATCAGTTCGCCGCCGGCCCTGGCCATGCCGGCGTTGCGGGCGTTGGCCACGCCGGGGCGCGGTTCGTGGACATAGTGGACGGGAAACGGGGCCTCGGTCGCCAGGGCGGCGGCCGTGGCCTGGGCGGAGGGCGACTGGTCATTGTCGGCGATCACCAGCTCCAGTTCGGCGACATCGACGCCGACCTGGGCGAACACCGAGCGGGCCGCGACGGCCAGGCCGTCGAGGCGCCGCTGGGTTGGGATCATGACCGTGACGCGCATCCGAGCTCCATCCTTTTTCGGAGTCTTATCCGGTTCGTCTTTGCGCTTGGTTAGCGACGGCGTGGACCAGGCCCCGCACCCGCCCGCCCATGGTGAGCTCGACGCTGGCGATGGCTTCCATGCGCCGTCGCAGCTTGCCGACCGGGCCCGCGCCGCCGCCGCCGGCCAGGGCCCAGACCCCGTCCAGCGAGCTGGCCATGCGACCGGCCATGCCCGAGGCCGTCGCCACGCCGTCGCCGATCTGGATCTGGCTCAGCGCGTAGGCGCCCTTGTAGTGGTCGTGGCCGGGGCCGAGGTCGTAGCGCTCCAGGCCCAGGCCCGGCATGGCGGCGATGGCCCGCATGAAGAAGATCTGCCCCGGCGACCATTCGGCGTAGGCCGGGTTGGTCGAGGCGATCCACGGGTGGTAGACGCCGTTCAGCCGCACGCCGAAGTGGCCGCTGACCAGTTGGCCGCCGGCATAGAGGTTGATCATCAGGCCCTGGAACGGGCCGTCCTGCTTCTGGAACAGGTCCAGCATCAGGCCGCGCGTCCAGTCGGGGCCCAGGAAGTCGTGAACGCCGGTGCGTTCCAGCTGCTCGCGCTTCCAGGCGATCAACTGGTCGAAGGCTTCGCGCGAGCGGTCGGGGCCGACCAGTTCGATGGTCCCCATCTCGCGCTCGAGCTTGTTGTCCAGCCGGCGCCAGTTCTTGATCTTCTTGGGACTGGCGGCCCGAACGGCCTCCAGATAGGTCTCGGCGTCGGTATTGGCCAGGCCGATGACGTGGGCCGTCTTGAGTTCGGCCTGGCCGAACACGCCATGGGGGTCGATCAGGCCGGTGTAGCGAAACGAGGTCAGGTTGGCGGCCCGCAGCACCTCGGCCCCGTTCAGGTCGGCGTCCGGCCCGGAGACCAGGCCGTGATAGTCCGACAGCGGCGAGCCGATCGGCCGGGCCAGATGACCGGGACGGCGGTGATGCGGCAGGAAGCCCAGGACCTCGCCATGGCGGCGGATCACCGCCACGCGCGTGTCGTCGCGCACCGCGCCGACCGCCCGGGCGAAGTCCGGCCCCATCAGCGGACTGCTGAAGGCCGGTTCGGCCGTCGCCATGTCTCGCCAAATCCGCCGCTCGGCGGCGGACAGCTCGCGCGGGTGAAGGGTCTCGATATCCAGCATCGCCATGTGTCCTAATCCGACCCGGTTAGGGGAATGATGGGACCGGGACTGCAACCGACGGGCCACTTTGTGTGGACCGGATTACAAGGCGTTATGCGAACGTCGCCTTGAGGATGGTCTCCAGACCTTCCTGATCGACCGCGTCGAAGGCGGCGGGCTTGTCGGAATCAACGTCGAACACCGCCAGCAGCGCGCCGGCGGCGTCGAACACCGGCACGACGATCTCGCTGGCCGAGCGGCTGTCGCAGGCGATGTGGCCCGCGAAGGCGTGGACGTCCTCGACCAGCTGGGTCTGGCCGGTGGCCGCCGCCGTCCCACAGACGCCGCGGCCATAGGCGATCCGCAGGCAGCCCAGCGTGCCTTGATAGGGCCCGACCACCAGTTCGCGGTCCCTGGTCGGATCGACCACGTAGAAGCCGGTCCAGAAATAGTGGTCGAAGCTGCTGGCCAGCATCGAGGCCACGGTCGCCATCCGGGCGGTGAGGTTGTCCTCGCCGTCCAGCACCGAGGCGATCTCCTGCGCCACCTCGGCGTAGCGGGCGGACTTGTCGGCGGTCAGGGTCTTGTCATTGAAAGCTTCGGCCATGGCGGGGGATATAGCGCGTCCGGCGGCGGATGCGAGGGGGCGCCGATCGGGGACGCCTTCTCGGAGCGGAAGTTCGGAACTAAGGACCCCTCCCTCTCTCTTTGAGAGAGGGAGGGGGCCCGCCGCGAAGCGGTGGGAGGGTGAGAGGTTTCACCGCCAACCGGAAAACCCCGATTCCTTCGGTTAAGCGGTCCCTAGGAAGCGAACCAAGCTGTCCCCATGGATGCGACCGCCAATGCCCGCCTCCTTCTGAAGGGGCCCAAAGAAAGAGTTCTGAGCAATGCAGGCGGGTTCGCCGACGGCCGCCCTTTCGTGCTCCGTTCGGACAGGGTGTAACCTCTCACCCTCCCACCGCCTTTGGCGGCGGGCCCCTCCCTCTCTCCAAGAGAGAGGGTTCAAGGCCGCGACCCTACTTGAACGGATGCTCACCCCATTCGGGCCAGATGTCGGGCAGGTCGGCCGAGACCTTGTCGGGATAGGCCGGCTGGCGCTTTTCGAGGAACGAGCTGACCCCCTCCTTGGCGTCGCCGGCCGCGCCGCGCGACTGGATGGCCCGGCTGTCGGCCTTGTGAGCCTCCATCGGGTGGTCGGCGCCGGCCATCCGCCACAGCAGCTGGCGGGTCAGGGCCACCGAGACCGGGGCGGTGTTGTCGGCGATCTCGCGGGCCAGGGCGCGGGCGGCGGGCAGCAGGTCCTGCGGCGCGTGCAGCGACCGAACCAGGCCGCGGTCAAGGGCTTCCTGGGCGCCGAACACCCGGCCGGTGTAGCACCACTCCAGCGCCGTCTGCAGGCCGACCAGCCGCGGCAGGAACCAGGACGAGCAGGCCTCGGGCGTGATGCCGCGCCGCGCGAACACGAAGCCGAACTTGGCCTCGGTCGAGGCCATGCGGATGTCCATCGGCAGCTGCATGGTCACGCCGACCCCCACCGCCGCGCCGTTGATGGCCCCGATGATCGGCTTGAGGCTGTCGTACATCCGCAGGGTCACGCGGCCGCCGCCGTCGCGGTAGATGTCACCGACCTTGCCTTCCTCGCGCTCGATGGCCTGGGGGCTGGTGCGGTCGAAGGTGGCGCCGCCGGCCGACAAGTCCGCCCCGGCGCAGAACGCCCGGCCGGCCCCGGTGATGATCACCGCCTTCACCGCGTCGTCACCGTCGGTGACGTCGAACACCGCGATCATCTCCTTCATCATCCTGGCGGTGAAGGCGTTGAGCTTTTCGGGCCGGTTGAGGGTGATGGTCGCGATCCCGTCCTCGACGGCATAGAGCAGGGTCTCGAACGTGGGCGCGGTCATGGGGTTACCTCCGGATTTGACCCCACTCAAACACGCGTATGAAAGACGGGCAACCGCCCTCCTCCATCCTTACCTCACGACACCCTTGGACATCGGCCAAGACCCTGCGCATTGTAGGTGAACACCGATCATGCGGAAACACGCGGACGGACAAGGGAGAAGCCGATGACGTCGATCATCGAGGCCGACTACATCGTGGTGGGCGCCGGCTCGGCCGGTTGCGTGCTGGCGGCGCGGTTGTCGGAGAACGGCCGGCACAGGGTGTTGCTGCTGGAGGCCGGCGGCGACGACCGCCCCACCAAGAACCCCTCGCAGTTCTTGTCCAACCTGATGATCCACATCCCGGTCGGCTATGCGACGACCCTGAAGGACCCCAAGGTCAACTGGCTGTACGCCACCGAACCCGACCCCGGCACCGGCGGCCGCCAACACGTCTGGCCGCGCGGCAAGGTGCTGGGCGGCTCGTCCTCGATCAACGCCATGCTCTATGTGCGCGGCCAGCGGGCCGACTACGACGGCTGGCGGCAGATGGGCAATTCCGGCTGGGGCTGGGACGACGTGCTGCCGTTCTTCCGCAAGTCCGAGAACCAGGAGCGCGGGGCCTGCGACCTGCACGCCACGGGCGGCCCGCTCAACGTCGCCGACATGCGCGACGGCCACGCCATTTCCGAACTGCTGATCGAGGCCTGCCACGAGGCCGGCATCCCGCGCACCGTCGACCTGAACGGCGAGGAGCAGGAAGGCGCGACCTGGTTCCAGGTCACCCAGAAGAACGGCGCCCGCTGCTCGGCGGCGGTGGCCTATCTGCATCCGGCCATGAACCGCTCCAACCTGCGGGTCGAGACCAACGCCCTGGCCAGCCGGGTGCTGTTCGAGGGCAAGCGGGCCGTGGGCGTCGAGTTCACCCAGAACGGCGTCACCCGCACCGCCAGGGCCCGGGCCGAGGTGATCCTGGCCGGCGGGGCGGTCAATTCGCCCCAGCTGCTGCAACTGTCCGGCGTCGGCCCCGGCGCGCTGCTGGCCGAGCATGGCGTCGCCGTGGTCCACGACCTGCCGGGCGTCGGCGAGAACCTGCAGGACCACTACGTCACCGGGGCCCGCTTCCGCCTGAAGGCGGGGACCGTCTCGGTCAACGAGCAGAGCAAGGGCGCGCGGCTGGCCGGCGAGGCGCTGAAGTACCTGTTCACCCGCAAGGGCCTGCTGACCCTGTCCGCGGCCCACGTGGCGGCCTTCTGCAAGTCGCGGCCCGACCTGGCCAGCCCCGACCTGCAGTTCCACATCCTGCCGGCCACCATGGACCTGGAAAAGCTGTTCAATGACCAGAAGATGGAGCTGGAGAGCGCGCCGGGCCTGACCATCGCCCCGTGCCAACTGCGGCCCGAGAGCCGCGGGCACATCCGCATCAAGTCGGCCGATCCGACGGCCCACCCGGCGATCTTCGCCAACTACCTGGCCGATCCGCTGGACCAGGAGGTGACGGTGGCCGGCCTGCGCTGGGCCCGCAAGATCGCCGCCCAGCCGGCCATCGCCCCGCTGATCGACCATGAAATGAACCCAGGGCCGGGCTTCGAGACCGACGAGATGCTGCTGGCCTACGCCCGCGCCTCGGGCTCGACGATCTATCACCCGGTCGGCACCTGCCAGATGGGGTCGGGGCCGATGGCGGTGGTCGACGACCGGCTGCGGGTGCGCGGCGTCACCGGCCTGCGGGTCATCGACGCCTCGATCATGCCGCGCCTGGTCTCGGGCAACACCAACGCCCCGACCATCATGATCGGCGAGAAGGGCGCGGCGATGATCCTGCAGGACGCCGCCGCGACGGTGGCCGCCTGATGGTCCTAGGCGCGCGCGTCGATGAGGTCGGTTCGGGAAAAGTCCTCGCCGACGAACAACAGCGGCGCGCCTCGGGTCTTGGCCAAGGCGTAGGTGAAGGTGTCGCCAAAGTTCAGTTGCGCCGGATGCCCAGAGCCCTTGCCGTAGGCGATGCGGGCGCGAACTGCTTCGCGACCCTGAACTTCATCGACGGAAACCAGCGAAACCCCGAGCTGTTCGAGGAGTCCGTCGAGCGCCTCCGGCGAAATGCCCCGCGCCCAAAGCACGGTGGCGGCCTCAACATAGCTGGCCATCGACATTTCCCGGATGGTCGCCGAGCCCATCCTGGCGACCAAGGCGGGTGCGGCGGCCTCACCAGCCA
>NZ_AKKF01000209.1 GCF_000281955.1 Caulobacter sp. AP07
GGGAGAGGGTATCTCTAGGCCGCCTGGCAAACCTGCGGCGCGAACTCCGGATAATAGCCGGCCATCATCCGCTCGGCATAGGCCACCAGGTTGGGGAAGCCCTCGGCGCGGCGACGGATCGGCGAGTCGAAGAACGGCGTCAGGATCTGGGCCAGCATGGCGAAGACGATGGCGTCGACGCTGGTCGGGCGGTGGCCCATCATGAACGACTTGTTCCCCAGCAGCTCCGACAGGGCGGTCAGCGACCAGGCGGCCAGCTCAACGATCTCGTCGGGCGTGTGGCGACCGATTCCGACGGCCTTCAGGTTGGCCTGCACGGCGTCGAGCAGGCCGTCGATCGCTTCGGCGCGCGCTTCGCCGGGCATGCCTTCGAACCAGCGCGCCGGTCCCTTGGCGAAGTTGCCGTCGTCGAAGAACCGGAAGTGGCAGCTGGCCCAGCCCAGGTGGTTCTCGACCATCCGCTCGATCGCCCAGGCCTGGGCGCGCTGGGCCTTGCTCAGGCCGGCGTCCAGGTCGACGCCGTAGCTGCGCTCGATATAGGCCCGGATGAAGGTGGAGTCGGCCATCCGGACCCCGTCGTCGTCAATCCACGGCAGCTGGCCTTTGGGCGAGGTTTCGGGATGGGCGGGAACCTTCTGATACCAGAGGCCCGCCATCTTCAGGTGGATCTCGGTCTTGGTGACATAGGGGCTGCCCTCGGGAAGGCCGTAGGCCGGGCCGGCGGCGTAGAGCGTGATCATCGTGGTCTCTCCCCTGGTGTGTTGCGACAATCGGACGCTACCGCCATGCTGCTGCCAGCATGCTGTCAGCATCGGTCGATCAGAGTGACCCCATGAGACGCGCCGAACGCCTTTTCCAGATCATCCAGATCCTCCGCCGCAACCGTGCGCCGGTCACCGCCGACGCCATGGCGGCCGAGCTGGAGACCTCCAAACGCAGCGTTTATCGCGACATCGCCGCCTTGATCGGTCAGAGGGCGCCCATCCGCGGCGAGGCGGGCGTCGGCTACGTGCTGGAGGCCGGATACGACATGCCGCCCCTGATGCTGACACCCGACGAGATCGAAGCCGCCGTGCTGGGGGCCCAATGGGTCGCCGGACGCGGAGACCCGGTGCTGGCCACCGCCGCCCGCGACCTGATCGCCAAGATCGCCTCGGCCGTGCCCGACGAACTGCGGCCGTTCGTGCTGACGCCCGCCACCGGCGCCTCGCCCGCCTGGAACCCGCTTCCCGACGGCATCGACATCGCCCAGACCCGGGCCTGGATCCATGCCGGCCGCAAGATCCGCCTGGACTATCGTGACGAGAAGGGCGCGGTCAGCCAGCGGGTGATCTGGCCGGTGACGGTCGGCTATCGCGACACCGTCCGGCTGCTGATCGGCTGGTGCGAGCTGCGCAACGACTTCCGCAACTTCCGCACCGACCGGATCGAGGGCGCTGAGTTCCTCGACGAGAAGCACGGCCAGCGGGCTGGGGTGCTGCGGTCGAAGTGGCTGAGGGCGCTGGAGGAGGAGCGCAAGCGCTGGGCGGCGAAGGATTGCGCGCCTTAGGTCATCGTCGCCAACCCCAGACCGGGCCCGCGCCGACCAGCCTCCATGAAACTCCTGGGGATAGACGCCTCCAGTTCCTGGCCTCCGGCCGGCAGGGCTGTACTTGTGCTCGCTCTCTGCAAATGGAGCAGCCCATGCGGATTCCCATGCCGTGGCCAATCTTCGTGGCCGCCATCGCCCTGAGCGCGTGCGGCGATCCGCGGACGGTCGAGGGGCCCGCGGGCGCGGTGGCCACGAGTGGACCGGCCGCGAACGGCGGCTTCGTCATCGAAAACAGCGCGGTGATCCCGCTGCATTCGAAGGCGGTGGGGCGCGACTACGAGATCTATGTCAAGACGCCGCCCGGCTATGGCAAGCCGGAGAACGCGGGCCGTCGGTATCCGGTCATCTATCTCACCGACGGGCCCTATACCTTTCAGGTCGCATCGGGCCTTTCCCGCCTTCCGTTCAGCCAGGACCGCTTCCACGAATTCATCATCGTCGGCCTCTCGTGGGCGCACGGCGACGTGCCCGCCGCCAGCCGCAGACGCGACCTGACGCCGTGGCGCGACCCCGAGATCGGCGGCGTGACCGGCGGGGGCGAAGCCTATTTCACGTTCCTGAAGCAGGAGGCGATGCCGCTGGTCGAGGCGCGCTATCGCGTCGATCCCGCCAATCGGACGCTGGTGGGACAGTCCTACGGGGCTCTCTTCGGCCTGTGGGTGGCGTTCCGTGAGCCGCGGCTCTTCGCCAACTACATCCTGACCAGCCCCTCGATCTGGTTCGACAAAGGGGAGATCATGAAGGCCGAGGCGGCCTATGCCGCCAGCCACAAGGACCTGCCGGCCAGGATCTATCTGGCGACGGGGTCACACGAGCACCCCGGTCCCGGCGGATGCGCCGGTTGCGACAACGACATGGTCGCCGACCAGGCTCGGCTGGCCGCGACCTTGAAGAGCCGCAACTATCCTGGGCTGGAGATCAAGACGCACGTCGTCGAGGACGGTTTCCATGAGACCACCTTCCCGGTCGGCCTGATGCGGGGCCTGCAGTGGCTGTACCTCAAGGGGTGATCTGTTCGCGCCCCGCGTCGGTCTCCAGGCGCTATGGACACTTAGCTCAAAGGAGCGATTTCAAGTCCACGGGTAGTCTGGCCCACACCCACCCACAGTCGTCATCCCCCGACTTGTTCGCGGGACCCAAGCGGGGTTTGACGCCATGTCCAGCGCCGCTTGGGTCACCCGCATAAAGCGGGTGATGACGGAGGTTTTGAGTTGAAGGCGCCCCCAGGCGGCCTCGCCTAAACCCCGTGCCGCTTGGCGAAGGTCTCGAACAGCCCCGGCCAGGCCGCGACCGGCTTGCCGACCACGCCCCGCAAGCCAAAGCCGTGGCCGCCCTCCTCGAAGATGTGCATCTCGGTCGGGATGGCCTTGGCCCGCAGAGCCGCGAACATCATCAGGCTGTTGGCCACCGGCACGGAGGTGTCGTCGGCGGCGTGCAGCAGGAACACCGGCGGGACCTGGGCGGTGACGCCCTGGTCGGGCGAATAGCGGGCGATCAGGTCGGCGCTCGGCGCGGCCCCCAGCAGCTGGGTGCGCGACCCGGCGTGGGCCGGGCCGTCGACCATCGAGATCACCGGATAGATCAGGGCCGAGAGGTCCGGCCTGGCCGACAGAGCGTCGGCGGCGTCGACCGGGTCGTAGACCTTGGCGTCGAAGCGGGTGGTCAGGCTGGCCATCAGGTGGCCGCCCGCCGAGAAGCCCATGACCGCCACGCGGGCCGGGTCGAACTTCAGGGCCGCCGCCCGCGATCGCGCCAGGCGCACGGCGCGCTGGGCGTCCTGCAGCGGCGCGTCGGGCCCCGCGCCCCAGCCGTCGCCGGGCATGCGGTAGCGCATGACGAAGCAGGTGTAGCCGCGATCGGTCAGCCAGCGTGCGGTCTCGAAGCCTTCCTTGTCGATCACCACCCGCTGATAACCGCCGCCGGGCGCCAGGATCACCGCCGCGCCGTTCGGCTTGGCGGGGCGGAACACCGTCAGGGTCGGCTTGCGGGTGTGCTCCACCGCGCGCTCGCGCAGGCCCGGGGCGGCGGGCCGCTCAAGGACGGCCTCGACCACCGTGACGCCCGCCGAGCCGGGCGGCTCGCCCGGCCACAGGGGCAGGACCTCGGTGGGGTCGGCCGGGACCTCCCCGGCCTTGGCCGCGCCGGCCACGATCGACGCGATCAGGCCGCCCGTCAGGCTGGCCAGGGTTCCCCGACGGTTCAACATGCGACCTCCCAAAGCGACGCGCCCGGACCCTAGGGTGCGTTTCCGGGCGCGGCAAGTTGCCGGCCTAACCCCCGTGTCGCCTAGGTCCCCGCGAACCGCAGGTGATGCAGCACGATGCCGCTGGTGGTGGCGACGTTCAGCGAATCGAAGCCGCCGGCCATCGGTATGCCGACGGTCCGCACCCGCGCCATCACCGCCGCCGACAGGCCCGGCCCCTCGGCGCCCAGCAGCACCGCCGACCGGGCCGGCGGGATCAGCCGCGCCAGGGTCTCGTCCGCCGCCGGGCTGAGGGCCAGGCCCTGGAAACCATGCCGCTCCAGCAGGGCGACGACGTCCTCGCCCGGCGCCAGCCAGGCGGTCGGCACGCTGAGGGTCGCGCCGCTCGAGACGCGGATGGCCTTGCGGTAGAACGGGTCGCAGCAGTCGCCGTCGAGGATCACCCCGTCGACGCCGAAGGCCGCGGCGTTGCGGAAGATGCCGCCCAGATTGTCGTGGTTGGCGATGCCCATCAGCACCAGCACCACCGCCGTCTGGCCGGCGCGGGCCAGCAGGGCGTCGGCGGCGAGCGGTTCCGGCTTGGCGCCCACCGCCAGCACGCCGCGATGCAGGTGGAAGCCGGCGATGGCGTCCAGCACCGCCTGGCCGACCCCGTAGACGGGAACGCCGTCCGGCAGGGCGTCGAACAGGTCGGCCAGCTTGCCGGCCCGCTTGCCGTCGATCAGCAGCGAGGCCACCCGCTGGGGCGCGTCGCGGACGAAGGCCCGCAGCACCGTCTCGCCCTCGGCGATGAACAGGCCCTGGCGGCCGACCAGGTCGCGCTCCTTGATGTCGCGATAGGCGGCGACGCGGGGGTCGTTGGGGTCGTCGATGGGGATCAGGTCGGCCACGGGGCCCTCGGGAAGAACTCTAGCGCACGCCCCGTATCGGAAGGATCGCCAAGCCGCCAGCCGCCGCCAGGCCGGCGGCCACCAGATAGAGGGCGTGGTAGTTGACGTGGGCCGGCCCCAGGAACCACAGGGCCAGCATCGGCGCCAGGGCCTGAGGCAGGGTGTTGGCCAGGTTGATGACCCCCAGGTCCTTGCCGGCGTCCTTCTGCGAGGGCAGCACCTGGCTGACCAGGGCGATGTCGACGGCGTAGTAGCAGCCCGCCCCGCAGCCGAAGATCAGGAAGCCCAGCACCACGATCGGCCAGCCGGGCACCAGCGAGAAGGTGATCATCGCCGCCGCCAGGGTCAGGGCCGCGCCGGCCGCGAACAGCTTGCGGCGGCGCAGCCGGTCGGAAAGCATGCCGCCGATCATGCCGCTGGTGACGTTGGCGACCGTGGCGACCGTGGTCAGCAGGGCCAGGCCTTGCTCGGCCCGCTTGCCGGGGAACAGCTGCGTGTAGTGCAGCGCGTCCTGCAGGTAGTAGAGCATGTAGCACTGGGTCAGGGTGATCGCGACCAGCACCATGAACCGGCTGACCCAGGCCAGGGCGAAGTCCGGATGCTTCACAGGATCGATCCACAGCTCGGCCAGGAAGCTGCGCCAGCGCAGCGGCGGCCGTTCGCCGACCGGCAGCGGCGGGTCGTTCAGGCGCAGCGCGAACGGCGCGATGGCCACCAGCAGCACCAGGGCGATCGTCAGGTAGCGCGCGCCTTCGCTGACCAGCAGGCCGCCGACCAGCACCGCCCCGGCCATCGCCCCGATCGGATGGCCCAGGCTGAGGAAGGCCGCCACCCTGCCCTTCTGGGCGTCGGGCACCCGGTCGGGCAGCACCGCCAGCAGGGCCGAGAACAGCATGTTGAAGGCCAGCTGGAAGCAGACCACGCCGGCCATCAGCTCCAGCGTGCTGTCGGCGGCCATGATCATCAGATAGGACGCGACCGTGCCCAGGGCCCCGGCGACCATCCACGGGCGGCGACGGCCGAAGCGCGAGGTGGTCCGGTCGCTGATCGCTCCGGCCAGCAGGTTGGCGACGCTGGCGATCACCGAGCCCCAGATCGCGACCTGGCTGAGCACCACGGCCTTGTTCACCGAATCGATGCTCTCGGCCTTGAGCGGCAGCAGCACCTGGAACAGGGGCATGAAGCTGACATAGGCGCCGATCTGGGCGACCGTGAAGGCGGCGATGAAGCCGGCCTTCACCGGTCGCGTCGGTCTCGCCCTGTCGATCGTCTCGATCCCCACCGCCGTCATCACGCCTCCCGCCCTCACGCGGTCTGCGCCGCGATTGGCGCGACACTGGCCTCGCGCGTCGGGCGACACAAGCCAAGACCGACACGCCGTTTCCTTGGGGCTCGGTTTCTGGGGGTCGGTTTTCGGCGGCGCGCTTTTTTGAGTCGCGAGCGTCGCCTTGAGCGGCGAAGTTGCACTAGGTTGGCGGCATGGAGATGAGTCCAAGCAAACCTGACCTGGCGGGCCCATGGCGTCGGTGACGATCTACGACGTGGCGGCGCGCGCCGGGGTGTCGATCAAGACCGTCTCCCGGGTCATGAACAATGAGCCCAACGTGCGGCCGCAGATGCGCGAGCGGGTGCTGGAATCCGCCGGCGTGCTGGGCTACGCCCCCAACCTGTCGGCCCGCAGCCTGGCCGGGTCGCGCTCGTTCGTGATCGCCGTGTTCGCCGACGCTCCCTTGACCCTCGACCACTGGCGCAGCGAGCGGGGTTCGGACTACCTGCAGCGCATCCAGCTGGGCGCGACCCTGGAATGCCGGGGCGCCGGCTATCACCTGCTGGTCGAGCTGATCGACCACGACGGTCCCAAGGTGCGCCAGGAGATCGCCGCCCTGCTGGGCGCGCTGAAGCCCGACGGCGTCATCCTCACCCCGCCCAGCTGCGACAACGACATGGTGCTGGAGCTGCTGGACAAGGCCGGCACGCCCTATGTGCGCCTGGGCCCCGAGAAGCCGGAAGGCCCGGGTCCACGCGTGCACATGGACGACGTCGCCGCCGCCCGCGAAATGACCGAGCACCTGGCCGACCTCGGTCACAGGCGGATCGGCTTCATCACCGGCGACAAACGCTACGGCGCCAGCCAGGCGCGGCGCGAGGGTTATGTCGCCGCCATGAAGGCGCGCGGCCTGAAGGTGGACAAGGCCTGGATCCGCCAGGGCGACTTCACCTTCGAGTCCGGCCAGGAGGCGGCCGCGGCCCTGCTGGCCTTGCCCGACCGCCCGACGGCGATCTTCGCCAGCTCCGACGAAATGGCCCTGGGCGCCCTGGCGGCGGCGGCCGAGGCCGACCTCGGCGTGCCGGGCGACGTGTCGGTGGCGGGCTTCGACGACAGCCCGGTCTCGCGCCTCAGCCGGCCGCAACTGACGACGGTGCGCCAGCCGCTGGTCGAGATGTCGACCCTGGCGACGCGGATGCTGATCAACGGCGTGGCCCGCCACGGCCCCGCCGAGGCCACGCCGCCGCGCGACGAATTGCTGCCGTTCACGCTGATCCACCGGGCGTCCACGGCGGCCCCGGCGAAGGGTCTGGCGGACAGCTAGCCGGTCCAGACTTGCGGGCGCTTCTTCAACTCAAAAATTTCGTCATCACCCGCTTTATGCGGGTGACCCAAGCGGCGCTGAGTATCGC
This sequence comes from Caulobacter sp. AP07, assembly GCF_000281955.1. Taxonomy (GTDB): domain Bacteria; phylum Pseudomonadota; class Alphaproteobacteria; order Caulobacterales; family Caulobacteraceae; genus Caulobacter. The sequence goes on from NZ_AKKF01000209.1 coordinate 7,364, forward strand.
GTCAGACCCGGCCTGGGTCCCCCGAACAAGTCGGGGGATGACGAGTATGGGTGGGTATGGGCGCTAGAATATCCGCTGAGGTGAAATCGCTCCGCTAGCCTGAGTGTCCACGGATTCTAGCGCTTGAGATCGCCGCAGGTCTTCGAACCCGCCGTCCCCGGCAAGGCGTGAAACTCGATGAGCATCCCCAGGTCGTCGCGGGTGGGGGCCAGGAAGGCGTCTCCCCACACGCCCTTGTAGTCGGTGAGCGGCTGCTCGTATCCGCGCTCGACCCGCCGCTTCGCCGCGTCGAGGTCCGCGACGCCGATGCTGACGCCGAGCACCTGGGGGCCCCCGTCGCGCAGCGCGTCGGCGGCGATCCCCTGGCCGTCGGGCTCCAGCGCCAGGACGCCGTTCGGGCCGACCGGTATGCAGTAGCCGCGCGCCGAGATCTGCGGGACGCGGACGGGCGTCGCGCCGGCGAAACCCAACCGCTCTAGCTGCTTGCGATCCGCGTCGGCGTCGGACGACAGCAGCCAGAACGCCGACAGCGCCCGCGCGCCGTTGGGGTGCTGGCGCGCTGCCCGGTCGTCGGCGACGCTGGCCGGATCGGTCTTGTCGGGCGCGTAGTCGATGAAAAACAGGGTGCTGGAAAGCGGCGGTCGTTCGAAGGCGAAGAGCCGCCAGCGTGGCGGCTTGGTCGGACCGCCGCCGTCGGGATCGTTGGCCGAGGCGGTGAAGACCGGCGTCACCGCCAGCCCCTTGCCCTTCAGCAAAGCGTGGACCTGGTTGAGCGCCGAGGACCGCACCCCGACGGATCGCGCGCCCGGGCCGCCCTTCAGCGAGGCCTGGTCGGCGAGCATGCCGGGATCCATGTCCGGATTGGGCCGGGTGACGCCCAGGAGCTCGATATAGCCGCGGTCGGCCAGGCGGACATAGCGATTGGCCACCCCGCCGGGAGCGCGACCCGGCCGGACCTGGAAGCCGAGCTTGACCGCCATGATCGCGCTGACCTGATCGATGTCGCGCCCCCACAGCAGGACATGATCCAGTTGGCTGACCGGCCCGGAAGACGGCGCGGTGGGCATGGCGGGCGCGGCGACGCCCAGGGTCAGGATCAGCGCCGATAGCAGAACGAATGGCCGCACGTTTCTTCAACTCCGTTGAATCCCCCGGCGAGGGATGTCGCGGGCGGCGGGCGCAATCTTCTACGGCCCCGGTCGCTTGGCCATGACCTCGGAGGTCATGAATCCGCACAAGCTCGAGGCCACCCGCGCGACGCGTCAGGCCGTCCCGGACCTCGCGAGCCTGGCGCACACCTCGGCGGTGTGGTCGTCGGCCGGAAAGGCGCATTCGATCCGCAGCTCGTCGAGCGTCACGTCGCGGGGCGTGGAGAAGGTCGTGATGGTTTCGAAGAAGCGCAGCTCGCCCTCGTCGCTCTTGAACACCAGGGTAAGCACCGGGGATGGTTCGACCTCGACGTCGCGGAAGCGCCAGCGGGCCGGCACGCCGGGATATCGCAGCACCTCGTTCAGGAGGTTCTGGGCCGTCCGGTCGCCGGGAGCGGCGGCCAGCTCCTCGTGAAGGTGGCGGATGAACTTTTCCGCCACCTCCGGCCAGTTGACGATGACCGACCGGAAGTCGTCCGGGTCGAACACCTGGCGAAGCAGGTTGGTGTGGGGACTCTCGCGGCCCTTCATCAGCAGCTTGTTGACCCGGACCGCCGCGTCATTGGCCATCAGCACGTCGAAGTGGCGATTGATCACGAAGGCCGGATAGGGCTCCTGGTGCTTGATGATCAGCTCGATGGCCTGGCGCATCCGCTCCAGGGCCGGCGTGACCAGCGTGTTCTCCGAATATCGGGGAACATAGCCCGCGGCGAGCAGCAGCGCGTTGCGCTCGCGAAGCGGCATGTCCAGCGCGTCGGCGAGGCGCGAGATCGTCTCCCGGCTGGCCTGGGACTTGCCCGTCTCGATGCAGCTGAGGTGCCGGGTCGACAGGTCGGCCTCCAGCGCCAGGTCCATCTGGCTCAGGCGTCGCGCGGCCCGCCATTCGCGCAGCAGCACGCCGATCGGCGGACGTGTCTCGCGGGCCCGCGCCGCGTCCGAAGATCTCATGTCGATCACCGCTCCTGGAGGTCAGCGTATCAATGACGTCACTAGGGTCCGCGCATCCATGACCCGCGAGGTCATATCCACATGATCCGCCGCGTCGTTGAAGATGGAAACGGCTTGGCCGACCCTCGGCGCAAATCCGTTGCGTCGCGAGGAGCCCATGAACAGACGTGAACTCTTGATCCAGGGCGCGGCCGGCGGCGCGGCGATCCTTTCGGCGGCGCCGGCCATGGCGCGCGTCGCCGCCCCTGCCGAATGGACGCCGGCCCAGTTCCACGCGGCCCGGCGGTTCGCCGATCTCGAGGTCGGCCGGGTCGCCTATGTCGAGCGCGGGACGGGACCGGCGGCGATCTTTCTCCACGGCTATCCGCTCAACGGCTTCCAGTGGCGGGGCCCGATCGCGCGGCTCGCCGGCCATCGCCGCTGTATCGCCGTCGATCTGCTGGGCCTCGGCTACAGCGAGCTTCCCGCCGACGCCGACCTGTCGCCGATCGCCCAGGCCGCCATGGTCGTGGCCTTCATGGACAAGCTCGGCATTCCGCACGCCGACATCCTCTCGAACGACAGCGCCACGGGCGTCGCCCAGTTGATCGCCGCGACCCATCCCGAACGGGTGCGGACGCTGCTGCTCACCAACGGCGACGTAGCCGCCAACAGCCCGCCCGAGGCCTTCCTGGGCGCCATCGACCTGGCCAAGAAGGACGAACTGGACGATTTCTTCGAACGACACCTGACGGACAACGGCTTCGCGCGGTCCGACCAGGGCATCGGGCGCGGCTATGCGCATCCCGAAAGGATTCTCACGCACGAGGTGCTCGAGACCTATCTCCGGCCGCTGGTCAGCTCCGACAAGCGGCGGCGGCAGGGCCAGGGATACGCGATCGCCATGCTGCCCAATCCGCTTCCCGCCGCCGAGCCGGGCCTGCGGGCCTTCGACAAGCCGGTGCGCATGGTCTGGGGCCGAAACAGCGAACTGTTCCCGGACCAGTGGGCGCTGTGGCTCGACCAGACCTTCCCGCAATCCCAGGGCGTCCGGTTCGTGGAGGACGTGAAGCTGTTCTTCCCCGAGGAGCAGCCGGAGCTGATCGCCGAGGAAGCCCGCAAGCTCTGGCGCGTCTGACGCCCGCCAGGGTCGATCAGCGCCCGGGGCGGGCGAAGGCGGCGACGCGGGCGCGCGCCTGGTGGACCGGGTTGTCGGCCGGGGCCGGCGCGTAGGCCGTCGCCGCGCCCGTCCGGAAACCGCCCACGTGGTTGGAGAGGTCGGCGGCCTCGGCGCGCAGGGCGTGGGTGGCCTCGGTCGACTGCTGGACCATGGCGCTGTTGCGCTGGGTCACCTGGTCCAGCTGGTTGACCGCCACATTGACCTGGCCGAGCGCCGAGGCCTGCTCGTTGGCGGAGGCGGCGATTTCATCGACCAGGGTGTCGATGGCGCCGACCTTCTCGACAATGCCGCGCAGGGCCTCGCTGGTCTGGCCGACTAGGTCGACGCCTTCGCCCACCTGGCGGCTGGAATCGGCGATCAGGGTCTTGATCTCCTTGGCGGCGTCGGCCGAGCGTTGGGCCAGGGCCCGCACTTCCTGCGCCACGACCGCGAAGCCGCGACCCGCGTCGCCCGCTCGCGCGGCTTCGACCCCGGCGTTCAGCGCCAGCAGGTTGGTCTGGAAGGCGATCTCGTCAATCACGCCGAGGATCTGCGAGACCTTGCTGGACGAGGTCTCGATCTGGGTCATGGCCTCGGCGGCGCGGGTCACCACCGCGCCGGAACGCTGGGCGTCGGCGGCGGCTTCGCTGACCCGGGCCGAGACCTGCTTGGCGCTCTGGGCGGTGCGGTCGACGGTGGCGGTCAGTTGCTCGACGGCGGCGGCGGTCTGTTCCAGGGTCGCGGCCTGCTGCTCGGTGCGCTGGGCCAGGTCGTCGGCGGCGCGGGCGATGTCGTCAGTTCCGGCCCGGATGCCGGAGGTGGCGCGCTCGACGGCCTTGATGGTGTCGGCCAGGGCGGCGGCGGCGTGGTCGAAGTCGGTCTTCAGGCTCTGGAACTCAGGCGACAGGGCGCCCTCGACCCGGGCGCTCAGATCGCCGGCCGCCAGGCGCGACAGGGCCTGGCCCACCGCCGCCACGGCCGCGGCCTGGCGCTGCTCGGCGGCCTGGCGCTCGGCTTCCATCTGGTCGCGCTCGTCCTGCAGGATGTCGAGGTAGCTGGAGATCGCCAGGTCCATGTCCAGGAAGGTGGCCTTGGTCAGGGCGACGACCTGGTCGGCCAGTTCGCCGTCGGCCTTGGCGCTGGCGAACATCCCCTTAGGACGCTTGGCGACCACCGCGCGGACCAGGTTCTCGACCACCAGGGCGTAGCCGCCGATGTACCAGCGCGGCTCCAGCCCGGCGCGGACGTGGGCCTGGCCGACGCGCTGGACGTCGGCGGCGTAGGTGGGGCCGAATTCGGCGGTGGCCATCTTGCGCCAGTGGTCAGCCTGCCGCGCCTGGGCGCCGTCCATCTGCGCGCGGCTGGAGAACATCTGCCGCACCTCGGGATAGGCGCGGATCTGGTCGTAGAAGCTGTCGAGCGCGCCCGAGATCTCGCTGTCGACCAGCGGCTTGGCCGCCTTCAGCGCCGCCCTGGCCTTGTGGTCGAACCGCATGAAGGCCATGCGCTGCTCGAGTTGCTGGTTGGCGCTCATGCGACTGATCCCGATTCACCAAATCCGTTACCGGAAGAGGCGTGACGGGAATTGATTAACCAAGGTTGAAACGCCGTCGCCCGCCCACCCTTAAGTGCTCCAGAGGTAGCGCCAGGTCTCGGAAATGGGCGCTTCGCCGCGGGTCAGGCGCAGCGACAGCTCGGCCTTCGCGGCCGTCGGCTTCAGGCCGAAGGCGGCCCGGGCCGAGGCCTCGCCCGGATAGGGCGACAGGTCGCTCCAGACCACCGTCCCGCCGTCGGCCTTGACCTCCAGCGCCACGCCGTCCAGCCCCTCGGCCAGCGCCCCACCCTGCAGGTCGACGGTGAACAGCCGCAGGCCGGCCTGGTTGTCGGCCCCGGTCCGGGTGCGGAACACCCGGGCGTCCGGGCTGGCGAAGCGCTCCTGGCCCCAGTGCAGGCGATAGCGCAGGTCGACCCGCGACCCGGCCGTCCACGGCGCCTCCGGGCGCCAGAAGATGGCGATGTTGTCGTCGGTCTCCTTGGTCGTCGCCAGTTCGGCCAGGTGGACCGCGCCCTTGCCCCAGGCGTCCAGCGGCTCGACCCACAGGCTGGGCCGCAGGTCGTAGCGGGCCTGCAGGTCGCCGAAGTCTTCCAGGTTGCGGGCCCGCTGCACCAGGCCGAAGCCCTTGGGGTTCTCGTCGGGGAAGTTGCTGAGCCGGTGCGCCTTGGGGTTCTGCAACGGTCGCCACAGGTGCTCGCCCTGCCCCGTCCAGATCGCCAGGCCGTCGCTGTCGTGCACGGCGGTGCGGAAGTCGTCGACCGGCGAGGAGTCGGCGACGTTGAACAGGAACATGCTGCTCATCGCCGCGACCCCGGCCTTGGCCATCGTCGCCCGGGGGAAGACGGCGGCCGTGACGTCGAACACCACGTCGTCGCCCGGGCGGATCGTGAAGCTGTAGGCCCCCGCGCAGCTGGGGCTGTTCATCAGGGCGTGGACGACCACCGCGTCGCCGTCGATGGCCGGGTTACCGTTTTGGGGCCGTTCCAGCCAGAAGCTGATGAAGTCCGGGAACTCCTCGTTCGGCTCGCCGGCCCCGATCGCCAGGCCGCGCGCCGACAGGCCGTAGCGCTGGCCGCGCCCCAGGCTGCGGAAGTAGCTGGCGCCCTGAAACACCGCCACCTCGTCCAGCTTGTCGGCCTCGTTGAGCGGCCACAGCAGGCGGAAACCGGAAAAGCCGCTCCAGGCCTTGGCCACCTCGGCGTGCTCGCCGGGGAAGTCGAACATCCCCGGGTCGAAGGCGATCGGCCGGGCCAGGCCCGCGGCGACCTCGTAGAGCGGCAGCGGGCGCGGATAGAGATAGGCCGGCGGGAAGAACTCGGCCCGGAACGGCGGCGTCCGGTCCTTCCACAGCGCGTGGTCCGACCGGAAGCGGATACGGAAATACTCGTCGTAGGTCAGGCCCGACAGCGACGGCGCCGCCGGCGGCGGGCTGTAGGGCGCGGCGGCCAGGGCGCGGGCGCGATCCTGAAGAATCTCGACGGAAAAGGGTTCGCTCACGACGTCCTCCGGGGAAGGCGTCGAAGTCTGCGCGACCGCCAGCCTGGGCGCCAGGGCGAGAACCGCCGACAGCGAGAGTTTGCCGAGCGCCGCGCGCCGGTTGACGGAACTCGAAAACATGGGCGCCTTCTAGAACGACCCGACGCCTCGGCGCTACACAACGCAGCTCTGGCGACATCGGTCGGCTCTATTCGCCCAGGAACCGGGCGCCGATGGGGCGAAGCGCGACGACCGTGCTGGCGCGGCGTCGCGCGCCCGCCTATCACTGGCCCACGACAAGCGAAGCCTTACGGCGCTTGGGCTTGGTGGGTCCTTTTGCTAGGGTCCGGTCGACAGTCGGAAAAGAGGGACCTGCAAGGCTTCATGGGCGTTCCGGCTGATTTCACCTTCGAGGACGTCGACGGCCATCGCGCCGTCGTGCTCTCGGGGGACTGGACGGCGCGCGGCATGGTCGACGCCGGCGAGCGCCTGGTCGCGGCCATGGACGGTTCGGACGCCGTCGACCTGGACCTGCGCGACCTCACCCGCTGCGACACGGCCGGCGCCTACGCCATCATCCGCGCCGCCGACGGCCGGATCACGGCCGGCAAGATCAGGGCGCGCGCGCAGACGCTGCGCCTGCTGAAGCTGGTCGGCGACGCCATCCAGGTCGAGCCCGAGGTCGCGCCGCCGGTGAAGGGCTTCCAGGCCCTGCTCGAGCGCATCGGCCACGGCGTGTTCGACCTGGCCAACAACGGCTACAGCACCCTGGCCTTCCTGGGCCACCTGCTGGTGGCCATCGGCCGCTGCATCGCCAAGCCCAGCCGCATCCGCTGGGCCCCGGTGTTCTCGCTGGCCGAACGGGCCGGCCTGGACGCCATCCCGATCGTGGCCACCACGACCTTCTTCATCGGCGCGGTCGTGGCCCTGCTGGGCGCCAACCTGCTGACCCAGTTCGGGGCCCAGGTGTTCGCGGTCGAACTGGTCGGCATTTCGGTGCTGCGCGAGTTCAACATCCTGATCACCGCCATCCTGCTGGCCGGCCGCTCGGCCTCCAGCTTCGCGGCCGAGATCGGCTCGATGAAGATGAACCAGGAGATCGACGCCATGCAGGTCATGGGGGTCGACCCCTACGACGCCCTGGTGCTGCCCCGTTTCGCCGCCCTGCTGATCACCATTCCCCTGCTGACCTTCGTGGCCACCCTGGCCGGCCTGGCCGGCGGCATCCTGGTGACCTGGGTGGTGCTGGACCTGTCGCCCGGTTTCTTCCTGCAACGCATGAGCGACAGCGTCGGCGTCCAGCATTTCTGGATCGGCATGTCCAAGGCCCCCGTGATGGCCATGGTCATCGCCGCCATCGGCTGCCGCCAGGGCATGGAGGTCGGCAACGACGTGGAATCCCTGGGCCGCCGGGTCACCGCCGCCGTGGTCCACGCCATCTTCGCGATCATCGCCATCGATGCGGTCTTCGCGCTGATCTACATGGAGATGAACGTATGACCGCGCCCGCTCCAGACATGGGCGCGGACACTGCCGAGGCGGACGCCCCGTCGACCGCCGAGGCGCCGCCGATCCGGGTCACCGGCCTGGTCTCGTGCTTTGGCGAGAACGTCATCCACGACGGCCTGGACCTGACGGTCAATCGCGGCGAGGTGCTCGCCGTGGTCGGCGGCTCGGGCGCGGGCAAGTCGGTGCTGCTCAACACCATCATCGGGCTGAAGGTCCCCGACGGCGGCACGGTCAAGCTGTTCGGCCAGGACATGGCCGACGCCTCGCGCAGGCGCTGGAACGTCATCGAACGCCGCTGGGGCGTGCTGTTCCAGCAGGGCGCGCTGTTCTCGAACCTGACGGTGCGCGAGAACGTCGCCGCGCCGCTCTACGAGCACACGCGCCTGCCCCGGCAGGAGATCGAGCAACTGGCCGACCTGAAGATCGCCCTGGTCGGCCTGCCCGCCCGGGCCGGCAACCTCAAGCCGGCCGAGCTGTCGGGCGGCATGCGCAAGCGCGCCGGCCTGGCCCGGGCCCTGGCCATGGACCCCGAACTGCTGTTCCTCGACGAGCCGACCGCCGGGCTGGACCCGATCAGCGCCGCGGCCTTCGACGAGCTGATCAAGGACCTCTCCGACAGCCTGGACCTGACGGTGTTCATGATCACCCACGACCTGGACACCCTCTACGCCATCACCGACCGCATCGCGGTGATCGCCGACAAGAAGATCGTGGCCGCCGGCTCCACCCAGGAACTGGAAGGGTCCGACCACCCCTGGATCAAAGAATACTTCATGGGGCCGCGCGGTCGCGCGGCCGCTGGCAAATCGACGCCCCAATCCGCGTCGCAGGCGACGCCAAGGACGAGCTGATGGAAAGAAACGCCAACTACGCCCTGGTGGGCGCGGCGACCCTGATCCTGTTCATGGGGTTGCTGATCTTCGTCGTCTGGCTGGCCAAGCTGAGCTTCAGCAAGGACTACGACCTGTACGACGTGCTGTTCGTCGGCCCGGTGCGCGGCCTGTCGGACGGTGGCGAGGTGCATTTCAACGGCATCAAGGTCGGTGAGGTCACCAAGATCGCGCTGGACAAGAGCGACCCCAACCGGGTCATCGCCCGGGTCCGCGTCACCTCGGACGTGCCGATCAAGACCGACAGCTACGCCACGCTCGAGCCCCAGGGCATCACCGGCGTCAACTATGTGCAGATCACCGCCGGGGCCCCGAACAAGCCGTTGCTGAAGACCACCGTCAAGGGCGACGCCGTGCCGGTGATCCGCAGCCAGCGCAGCGCCCTGTCCGACCTGCTGGAAGGCGGCGGCACGGTGCTGACCCGCACCATCGAGGCCCTGGACCGCGTCAACCGCGTGCTGTCGGACGACAACGTCAAGACCTTCGGCGCCGCGGTCAGCGACGTCCAGTCGGTCACCGCCGAACTGCGCGCGCGCAAGGCGATCATCGCCGACGCCCAGAAGGCCTTGCAGAGCATCGACGCCACCACCTCGAAGATCGGCGAGCTGTCGGATAGCTCCAAGGGCCTGGTCGACGGCGACGCCAAGCGCACTCTGAAGAACCTGGGCGACGCCGCCGAGGAGCTGAAGGCCACGGCCAAGGAGGTCCGGGGCATGGTCGGCAAGCTGGAAGGCCCGACCACCGACTTCGCCACCACCGGCCTGCCGCAGCTGTCGGCCGCCGTCGCGACCCTGCAATCGACCGCCGAGTCCCTGGACCGGCTGGTCGGCGAGGTCGAGCAAAACCCGCGCGGCCTGGTCGGCAAGACCCCGGCCAAGGAACTGGAGGTCAAGCCGTGAGCATCCCCCCCGTGCGTGTCCCCCCCGTGCGAATCTTGGGCACCGCCCTGCGCTCGTTGAGCGTCGCCGTCGCGGCGCTGGCCCTGTCGGGCTGCATCAGCGTGTTCCCCAAGGCCGACCCGTCGGGCCTCTACCGGTTCGGCCACGGCGCGCCGCCCGCCGCCGCGCCGACCTCCGAGAAGACCTTCGGGGTGTTCAAGACCGCGACCGTGTTCACCCGGGCGGCGATGGGCGACCGGATTCTGACCGTCACCAACGGCGAGGCGGCCTATATCGCCGGCGCCCGCTGGGTGTCGCCGGCCGTCGTGCTGTTCGACGAGGCGGTGGCCCGCGCCTTCGAGGCCGAGTCCAACCCGGCCCGCCTGGTCACCCGCGGCGAGACGGCCAAGGCCGCCATGGTCCTGCGCCTGGAGGTCCGCTCGTTCGAGGCCGACTATGTCGACGGCCCCAAGGCCCCGCCCGAGGTGCTGGTCGAGATCCGCGCCGTGATGACCCGCGGCGGCGACCGCGCCCTGCTCGGCGACAAGGTCTTCCAGACCCGGGTCAAGGCCTCGAACAACCGGGTCGGGGCCATCGTCGCGGCCTATGACGCGGCCAACACCCAGGTGCTGACCGAGGTCATCGCCTGGGTCGGCGCGGCGGGGGCGAAGCTGCCGGCGGAGTGAGGGATCGGCCGCCTCGAAGCCGTGTCCGACAAAGGGGGTAAGCAGGCGAATCGGCGCCGATGGCGCGCTGGGTCCGGGCTCCGATCGGAGCAGCGGTCATGTCCCGCCCCAACCGATGACTGTCTTGGATCCCAGCTTCACTCGAACCTCACCACCCTGGGCTTGCCATCGTAGAGGATCTGGCGGTCGACCGGAGCGCTCCGCGCACCCGCGCCCTTGCCGGGCGCGACCAGGACGATGTTCAGCTGGCGCTGCTGGATCATGCCCGGAAACGACCCCTGCCGCGCGCCGACGCTCAACGTCCGGGCCTGGTCATTCCACACCAGGTCATAGGTGGCGCGCTGGCCCTTCTCGTAGGCATAGGTCTCGTTGTCGTCCTCGTAGATCGTGAACCGGGCGTCGGCGCCGGGATAGATGCGGATCTCGTAGGGCGCATCGGGGCGTTCGGTGGCGAACTGCACCGCTGGGCCCATCGGCACGATGGAGCCGGCGCGAACATAGAGCGGCAAGATCTCCAGCGGCGCCTCGCGTGATACGGTCTTACCGCCGGCGTGACGCTCATTGCTCCAGAAGTCGTACCAGTCCGCGCCCTTGGGCAGATAGGTGTTCACGGTGAAATCCCGGGGCGCCTCGGCAAGCTTGGCGGCGGCCTGCAGTTCGGCGGGACGGCGCCAGGTCAGGCGCAGGCTTCGATCGCCGTCGCCTTGATAGTAGTCGATACCCACCGACAGGCGGTCTCCCCGCTTCAGCCTGCGCTTGGCGCCGTGGTGGCGCTCCGCCCCGCTCGTCCAGTCGTCGACCACCTTCTCGCCGTCGAGGAAGAGGCGCACGCCGTCATCGGCGGCCACGCCGATCTCATATTCGCCGTCCTCGGGCGCCACGA
>NZ_AKKF01000210.1 GCF_000281955.1 Caulobacter sp. AP07
CGGCTTGTGTGAGCGCCTGCAATTATCCGCACCCCGATCTCGGCCTCGGTTCAGCGCCGCCTGCCCCAGCTCGGTCACCCCCGACAGCAGGCCGGCCATCATCAGGCCGATCAAACCGCCCAGCAGCACGATCAGCGCCGGACCCAGCAACCGGGCGGCGGCCTCGATGTCGCGCACGGCGGCGCCCGGCGCCCATAGCTGACGTTCGGATCGTCCGCGGGGGCTCCGATCACCAGCGGGGGATGCGTGCGGGGCCCGTCACGCGGGGCTGCTCACTGGCCGCCTTGGATTTGCCGCCCGGTCCGGTGCGTACCCCCACGAGCGAACTTGTTGGGGCTTGGACGCGTTCAGACGAGCGACAGGTTTGGCGGGTTATGGCGCTTGAGCGCTGCGCGATCAAATCTCCGGCCATGGCGGTGCCGGCGGATAGGGATGGGGTCCGTTTGAAAAAATCGGTACGCCTTGCAGCGCTGACGTCGCCCGCGCATGGGTATACTCGTATAGTTGGAGATCGGGATAGAGCCGCCGGCTAGCCTCATAAAGCGATGCCGCGACCTGACCGAGGCCGACCACGTCCATAGCCTTGTTTCCACCCTCGTAAACATATCTGAACTCTACGAAGGCGTTGGAGTAAGCAACTAGGTCATTCTCCAGAATCGCGCCTGTTCCCTTTCGCCGTTGCTCGTAGCGGGCCTTAACCAGCGCCTGAATTGGCCCCGGTAGCTTGGCGAATAGAACGTTCAACCGATGGCCTTGAGGAGCCTTCCCATGCGCGACCAGGAGGAGAGTTTTGAGGTATAATTCTGAGGCAAATGCGAGCCCAACGACGCCTGCCGTAAACGGGAATGCATAGCGGCCATCTGGCCCAGTCCGCTGCTCGAAGTTGCGCTGCGCGCTTTCATGAAACTGCACTGCCTCGCGCCACATTTGGTCTCTCAACGAGACTGGCCCCAGGGCCTTCGCTCGCCTTTTGAGTGCTGCGAGCATGTGTTCTGGCAATTCCATCTAGCGAGTATGAAGCTGTGCCGTGCTTCAAACAATTGCGAACGACGCCTATGGACGACGTCGCCACTCAGGCCCGCTCAGCTACCGGTGGTCCTCATGCCCAGAGCCCAACCTGCCTCTGCGGGGATTCGGCACACTGGAGCACAATGAGGTGTCAATCTGCCGCGCACCGAAAGTAGTCGGCCGGCGACGCCTGACCCTGCCCACCGCCTAGCGGATAGTAGCGGCTCCGCATCGGCGTAAAGCGAACGCCAGCGCAAGTCCGGTAGAAATGGAAAAATCAGTGGTCATGGATGGATTATCATGATCGAGTATAAATACTCATGATCACCACCAACGCCCAACGAAGCACATACCCAATTACACACCCCACACACGCCCCTCGATTTTGAAATATTAATCGAAATCAAATACTTAAATACTTATAAATATTGATGCACAACCACCCCTCGGGAGACCCCACGCCGTCGCGGCCGGACATCGAGATGACCCGGCAGATCGTCGAGGCCGGCAAGGCGCTGAAGGTCAATGTCCACGACCACCTGGTGGTCGGGCGCGAGGGCGTGGCCAGCTTCAAGGCGCTGGGACTGTTCTGAGGGGTGGAACGGCGGCCGCACAACCTGCTTTTGCATTCCGGACCGCGCGCTATAGTCGATCATGGTCGGGGGGCCTTTGGAGGATTGCGATGAATCGGCGTCTTCTCCTGGCCTCGGTCCTGGGCCTTCTGATCCCCGGCGCGGCGTTGGCCCAGTCGGGCGGACCACCCTCTGGCGACAGACCTGGCGGCGGCGGACGCCCGCCAGGCGGCGGCCAGGGCGGCGGTCGACCACCGGGCGGTTCCGGTCCGCCTCCGAGGCCCATGCCTGGACCCGGCCCCAAACCCAAGCCGCCGCGACCCGGGCCCAAGCCGCCGCCCCGGCCCCGGCCGCCGACGGGCCATCGGCCGCCGCCCGGGCGCCCGCCGCCTCTCGGCCCGCACCGTCCAGGCTCCGGCCGGCCGCCCAGCTTCCACCCGGTCCATGGGCCGCGCTGGCGTTATCCGTCGGGCTACCGCTATCGCCGCTGGTCCCCCGGCCTGCTGCTGCCGGCCCTGTTCCTGAGCTCCGCCTACTTCTATGACGACTACTGGCGGATGGGACTGGACGGCCCGCCGTGGGGCTATCGCTGGGTTCGCTACGGACCCGACCTGCTGCTGGTCGACACCCGCACCGGCCGCATCGACGACGTCATCTACGGGGCCTTCTACTAGGTCCCCAACCGCGCGGCGGCGTGCGATCGCACGCCGCCAACGCTCAATCCCCGGGGCGCCGAACGCCGAACCGTCCGCGGGCTCGCGGCGGAGCTTGACCGCTGCGCGCCGATCCTTGAGCGTGCGGCCTCACAGTTCGTCTCGGGAGTTTCCATGGCTCGCCTGCTCACCGTCCTGCTCGGCTCCGCAGCCCTGTTCGCCACCGCCGCTATCGCCGCCGACGCCCCGGTCTCCAAGCAGGACAAGGCCCTGCACGAGCGGGTCCTGACCCTGGACACCCACCTCGACACCCCCGAGCACTTCGCCCGCAAGGGCTGGAGCATCATCGACCGCCACGTGGTCACCCAGGACGGCACCCAGGTCGACCTGCCGCGCATGAACGAGGGCGGCCTCGATGGCGGGTTCTTCGTGATCTACACCGGCCAGGGCGCGCTGACCGCCGAGGGCTATCGCGGGGCCCGCGACTTCGCGCTGAACCGCGCCGCCGAGATCCGCGAGATGGTCGCCGCCCACCCCGACAAGTTCGAGCTGGCCTACACCGCCGACGACGCCGAGCGGATCAACAAGGCCGGCAAGAAGTTCGTCTTCCAGAGTATCGAGAACAGCTGGCCGATGGGTGAGGACCTCACCCTGATGGAGACCTTCTACAAGACCGGCGTGCGCCTGGCCGGGCCCGTGCACTTCCTCAACAACCAGTTCGCCGACAGCTCGACCGACCCCAAGGGCAAGATCTGGCACGGCTTCTCGCCGCTGGGCCTGCGCTGGCTGGCCGAGGCCAACCGGCTGGGCGTCGTCATCGACGTCAGCCACGCCTCCGACGACGTGGTCGACCAGGCCGTGGCCCTGTCGAAGGTCCCGGTCATCGCCTCGCACACCGGCGCCAAGGCGATCTACGACCACCCGCGAAACCTCGACGACGGCCGCCTGAAGAAGATCGCCGACGCCGGCGGGGTGATCTGCATCAACTCGGTGTATCTGAAGAACACCGCCGCCAGCCCCGAGCGCCTGGCGGCGATGAAGGCGCTGGCGCCGTTTCCCGACAGCGAGACCGCGACCGAGGCCGAGATCGTCGCCTTCAACAAGAAGCGCGCCGAGGTCGACGCCAGGTTCCCACCGGTCCGCGCGACCTTCGAGGAGTTCATGGCCAGCCTGCTGCACACCCTGAAGGTGGTCGGGCCCCAGCACGTCGGCATCGGCGCCGACTGGGACGGCGGCGGCGGGGTGGTCGGCTTCGAGGACGTCGCCGACCTGCCCAAGGTCACCGCCCGGCTGAAGGCGGCCGGCTACACCGACGCCGACGTGGCGGCGATCTGGGGCGGCAACGTGCTGCGGGTGGTGCGCCAGGCGCAGGACTACGCGGCCAAGGAAGCGGCCAAGGCCAAGCCTTCCGGATAACCTCGTTATCGGCTAGGTTGCGCGGGCCTCGCCTTGGGAGAGCTCCGCATGGTCCGTGTCGCGCCTTGGGTCGGCCTGGCGGCCCTGATCAGTCTTGGATGGACGGCGTCGACGTCGGCGGCCCACGCGGCCAGCTTCGACTGCGCCAAGGCCGGCACGCCGACCGAGAAGGCCATCTGCAAGGACCCGGCGGTCTCCAAGCTGGACGAGGAGGTCGCCGCCGCCTTCAAGGCCGCCCAGGCCTTCTGGCCGGCCGGCAACTGGAAAACCTACATCCTCACCGAGCAGCGCAACTGGCTGAGGGACCGCAACGGCATCTGCAAGGCCGACGCCGCCTGCCTGAAGGACGACTACGAACGCCGCCTGATCTATCTGAAGAGCCCGGACCTGAAATGGACGGGCCGCTACGTGGCCGGCCAGTGCCCCAAGGACGGAATCTTCCTGGACGCCACGCCCCGCTATCCCAAGGTCGGCGTCGACGTCGATATCTACATCTGCCCCAATTCCAGCGGTAACATGCTGCTGCAGGGCTGGGGCAAGGTCGACGCCGCGGGCCGCCTCTCCTGGCAGGACGAGGCCGGCTGCCTCTACACCCTGACCTTCACCCAGGACACCGTGACCCTGTCCGGTTCCGAGACCGGGGTCTGCAAGCCACCAATGCTCGACGCGCGGATCTTCCGACGCGACCCAGCCAAGTCGCCCTTCCTGCAGGACTAGCCGATGACCCGCCTCGCCGCCGCCCTGCTGGGCCTGATGGTCCTCGCCTTCACCGGTCCAGCCGCCGCCGCCAGCTTCGACTGCGCCAAGGCCCGCACCAAGGTCGAAAAGCTGATCTGCGCCGACCCGCAGCTGTCGCGCCAGGATTCCGAACTGGCCGCCGCCTATGGCGAGGCGCAGAAGGTCTGGGACGGCAGGATCGCGGCCTATGTGAAGATGACCCAGCGCGGCTGGGTCGGCAGCCGGACCCTGCTGCCCCCTGGCCAGGATATGGGCGGGGTCTATTGCAACGACGACGACAGCCGCCTGTCCTGCCTGCGCGACATCCACGCCGAGCGCATCGCGGTGCTGAAGAGTCCGGGCTTCCGGCTGAGCGGGGTCTATGTCCGCGGGCAGGACTTCCTGGCCGTCAAGGTCGCGTCGGCGGGGCTGAGCTTCGGCTACATGGCCGACGGCGCCGCGATCCAGGGCGCCACCGACGAGGCCAAGCCGGTACGCGTGGCCCCCGGCCAGACCGCAGTGACCTTCCCAATCGCCGGCACGGGTCCCGACGCCTGCACGCTGGACGCGGCCTTCACCGCCGACGCGGTGACGCTGACCCAGAAGGGCCCATGCTCGGGGGCGAAGCTGAGCGGGCGATGGACGCGGGATCAGGCGCGGGACCCGGAGGGGGAACTGTTCTAGGGCTTCTGCCCCCCAATCGTTGTCATCCCGGAAGCCTCGAAGAGGCTGTCCGGGACCCAGGGGCCGGCGCAACGCGGTGGCCCCTGGGTCCCGGGTCTACGCTGCGCTTCGCCCGGGATGACAACCGTGTTTGCGTGAGGTCAGGCCTTGGATTTCGCTCTCCCCCAAGCGTCCCACACCCGCCACCCCATCAGCACCGCCACGATGGCCGCATAGACCAGCGGCGGCCGGTGGTCGGCCTTCACCAGCAGGTAGTAGTGGGCCACGCCCAGGGGCACGATCAGGTAGACCAGCCAGTGGAGCCTCTGCCACGTCGCCCGTCCCAGCCGGCGGACCATGCCGTTGGTCGAGGTCACGGCCAGCGGGACCAGCAGGGTGAAGCCCAGCATACCCAGGGTGATGAACGGCCGCTTGAGGATGTCCTTCACCAACTGCCGCCAGTCGAAGAACAGGTCGACGCCGATATAGGTCAGCAGGTGCAGGCAGATGTAGCTGAAGGCGAACAGGCCGACCGTGCGCCGGAAGCGGAGCAGGCGGGGCTTGTTCAGGATCCGCGCGGCCGGGGTGATCGCCAGGCCGACCAGCAGCAGCCGCAGGCCCCAGACACCGATCTGGCGGATCAGGGCCTCGATCGGATTGGCCCCCAGGTCGTCGCTGAAGACCCGCCAGGCCAGCCAGACCAGCGGCGCGAAACAGGCCAGCCAGACGGCGGCGTAGATCAGGTTGTCCTGGAGTTTGGAGGGGCGCTTCTTCGCTTTACGCGCGCCCCCTCCGGCCCTCCGGGCCACCTCCCCCAGAGGGGGAGGATTGTGCCGCGCCAGATGCTCCCCCCCTGGGGGAGCTGTCGCGGAGCGACTGAGGGGGTTTCGCCACATCAGAAGTTCGCCCGCAGGTCCATGCCCCGGTACAGGTCGGCCACGTACTGGCCGTAGCCGTTGAACGGCAGGGTCTCGCGCCGCCGGAACTCGCCGATCCGCCGCTCTGTGGCCTGCGACCAGCGGGGGTGGTCGACGGCCGGATTGACGTTGGAATAGAAGCCGTACTCGCGCGGCGCCGACAGGTTCCAGGCGGTGGCCGGCATGGTCTCGACCAGGCTGATCCTGACGATCGACTTGATGCCCTTGAAGCCGTACTTCCACGGCACGACCAGCCGCAGCGGCGCGCCGTTCTGGTTGGGCAGCACGTCGCCATAGAGGCCGACCGCCAGGATCGCCAGCGGGTGGGTCGCCTCATCGATGCGCAGGCCCTCGCGATAGGGCCATTGCAGCACGTCCCACCTCTGGCCGGGCATCTCCGAAGGCCGCATCAGGGTCTCGAAGGCGACGAACTTGGCCTTCGAGGTCGGCCGGACCGCCGCGATCAGGTCCTTGAGCGGGAAGCCCACCCACGGGATGACCATCGACCAGCCCTCGACGCAGCGCATCCGGTAGATGCGTTCCTCCAGCTTGTTCCCCTTGATCAGGTCGTCGATGGCGAAGGTGGCGGGCTTCTCGCAGGCGCCGTCGACCCGCACGGTCCACGGCCGGGTCTTCAGGGACCCGGCGTTCTCGGCCGGGTCCTCCTTGTTGACCCCGAATTCGTAGAAGTTGTTGTAGCCGGTGATGTCCTTCCTGGGCGTCGGCTTCTCGGTGGTCGAGAAGCCCGGGCCGTAGGTCAGCCCCCGGGCGCTGGCCGTCCCCGCCGCCGCCAGCAGGCCCAGCCCGGCCGCCGCGCCGATGAACTCCCGCCGGCGCAGGTAGAGGCCGGGGTCGGTGACGTCGTTGTCGGTGAGGTCGGGGGCGCGGCGGATCAGCATGGCGGGGGCTCCAAGGCTACCTTGGAGGATACGTGGCCGAAGGGCGATTGGTTACAGGCGAAGACGCGGAAAGGCGGCTTTCTCCATCCGGAGAAGACCGTGGACGCGACGTCAACTCGCCAAAAGAGGCCGAGATAGCTTAAGCACAATTTTAACTGGTAATTTCTCTTCAGGCGCGCCTATATCGCGTCCAGGCGCCACTGACCGTCGGCGACGCCCTCGCCCCTGTCAGCCCTGAGGGCCGACGGGCGACCCAATCCGAGCAAGGGAGAACATCATGGGTTTCTATGGTCCTGAGCCTTTCGACACGGCCGAGGCGACTTACGTCTGGACCGGCCTGGGCGCGCCGGGTTTCTTCAGCGTCAACGTGAAGGGGCATGCGCCGAACTTCACCAGCGGCATCCAACTGGTCCGCGATCCCCACTTCGTCGGCGGCCTGGCGATCGACGTGATGGGTTGGACCGGCCCCCTGGCGAAGGGGACGACGCCCTACGCGGTGCATGGCTCGTTCAACGGCCTCTACCTGCCCAAGATCCTCATCGTCGGGCAGAACAAGCGCCTGCTGATCGACGTGAAGGAGATCCCCTTCACGACCGACGAGGCCTATGTGAAGCACGTGACCGCCGCGCGGCGGCTTGAACCGGCCTAGGGTTCGCGGGCCAGCCCACGACAGGGGACACGCACATGTGCGTGTCCCCAACCGCACTCGACCCTACCGCTTCACCACCGACTCGAACGCCGCCCGCGCCTCGGCCTTGGCCTTGGCCAGCCTGCTCTTCAGCGCCCCGAACGTCCGCGCGCCGCCGGCTCGCGCCAGCAGCGCCCGGAACGCCTTGGGCTCGGTGTCCGGGTCGTGCCCGTCCTCCAGCGCCACCTTCAGCAGTTGCGACAGGTCCTGCTCCAGCCGCCACGCCGCCTCCAGAGCGACCATCGCCGCCTTGTCGCCCAGACCGGCCGCCCGCAAAGCCACCAGGGCCTCGCCGGTGTTCTGCGCCAGGGGCCCGCCGGACCCGGCGTGGACCAGTTGCAGGAACTGGGCGGCGAACTCGATGTCGACCAGGCCGCCGGGGGTCAGCTTGAGGTCCCAGTCGCCGTCACCCGGCCGCTCGTCCTCCATCAGCTGGCGCATGTCCAACACGTCGACGGCGGTCCTGGCCGGATCGCGGGCCCGACGCAGGGCGGCGGCGATCGCGGCCTCGGCCCTGGCCTGGAAGACCGGCGACGAGGCCCAGATCACCCGGGCCCGGGTCAGGGCCAGCAGCTCCCAGGTCTCGGCCTCGCGGTCGTAATAGTCCTCGAAGGCGGCGAAACTGACCGCCACCGGCCCCTTGGTGCCCGAGGGGCGCAGCTTGAGGTCCACCTCGTAGAGCGTGCCCTCGCCGGTCGGCGCCGACAGGGCCGAGGTCAGGCGCTGGGTGAAGCGGGCGTAGAAGCTGTCGGCGCTCCAGCCCTTGATCGCCGAGGTCGCTTCGCTCGAATTTGGCGGCCCATCCGCCGCGTAGAGCGTCATCAGGTCCAGGTCCGACTTGGCGGTCATCTCGCGCGAGCCGGCCTTGCCCAGGGCGACCACCGCCACCTGCCCCGCGAAAGCCCCGCCCAGCCGCTCGACCTCGGCCAGGGCGGCCGGGGCCAGGCCGCCGACGATCAGGTCGGCCAGGTCGGCGAAGGCCGCGCCGGCGTCGCGCGCCCCGGCCGTGCCGCTGATCACCCGCACCCCGATCCGGAAGGACTGGTCACGGAACAGCCGCCGGGCGGCGTCCATCGCCCCCTCGAAGTCGGCCGGGTCCCAGGGCGCGGTCTCGGGCACGGTCATCGGCCCGAAGAAGGCCGGGTCCAGCAGGGCGTCCAGCGCCGTCGGCCGCCGGGCCAGGGTGCTGGCCAGGCGCGGGGCGAAGGCCATGACCTCGACGATCAGCTCGAACAGGCGCGGCTGGGCCAGGAACAGCGACTGGATCTGCACGCCAGAACTGAGACCGGCGAAGAAGTCGCCGAACCGGTTGAAGGCGTCGTCCGGCGCGCCGGTGGCGTTGGCGGCGTCCAGCAGGCGCGGGGCCAGCCGCGTGAACAGTTCGCGGCCCCGCGCGGTGCGGGTGGCGGCGATGTGGCCGTGGTGCCAGCCGCGGATGGTGGCGGCCACCCGCTCGGCGTTCGAAAAGCCCATGCGCCGCAGGGTGGCCAGGGTCTCCGGATCGTCCTCGACCCCGGTGAACACCAGGCTGCCGAACCGTGACGACAATTCCTCCTCGCCCTTGAACAGCGCGCCATAGCGGCGGTTGACGCCCTTCAGCAGGTGACCGACCAGGGCGTCGAAGCTGCGCAGGACGCCGTGCCCCCACAGCGCCGCCACCCGCTTGCGGTCGGTGTCGGACTCCGGGAGCTTGTGGGTCTGGTCGTCGGCGATCATCTGGGCCCGGTGCTCCAGGGCCCGCAGGTCGCGATAGGCCTGGATCAGGTAGTCGCGGTCGTCGGGCGTCACATGGCCGGCGTCGGACAGGGCGGCCAGGGCGTCGAGGGTGCGCGGGCTTCGCAGGTCCGGGTGGCGGCCGCCGAGGATCAGTTGCTGGGTCTGGACGAAGAACTCGATCTCGCGGATGCCGCCGCGCCCCAGCTTGAGGTCGGCGCCCTTGGCGGTCAGCCGGTCGTCGACCTTGTAGGCGTGGATCTGGCGCTTGATCGAGTGGATGTCGGCGATGGCCGCGAAGTCGAGGTTCTTGCGCCAGATGAACGGCTGCAGCTCGGCCAGGAACGCCTCGCCGCGCGCCAGGTCGCCGGCCGCGATCCGCGCCTTGATGTGGGCCGCCCGCTCCCAGTTCTGGCCGACGCTCTCGTAATATTCCAGCGCCGCGTCGATCGGCATGGCCGGCGGGGTCGAGGACGGGTCGGGGCGCAGGCGCAGGTCGATGCGGAACACGTAGCCGTCGGCGGTGCGCTCGGCCAGCATCCGGCCCAGGTGCTGGGTCAGGCGCACGGCCACGCCCTGCGGCTCGACGCCCTCCGCCACCGGCAGCGCCTCGGGCGCGTAGAAGATCGAGAAGTCGATGTCGCTGGAATAGTTGAGCTCGAAGGCCCCGTGCTTGCCCATGGCGATGCAGAACAGGCCGGGGATCGGGCCGTCGGGGCCCTCGCCCACATGGGTCAGGGCGCCGCGCGTCACCTCCAGCCGGGCGGCCTGGGCCAGGCTGGCCTGCAGGGCCGCGTCGGCGAAGTGGGTCAGGGCCCCGGTCACCGCGTCCAGGTCCCAGGCCCCGCCCAGGTCGCACAGGGCGGTCAACAGGTGCAGGTCGGCCTTCAGGTCGCGCAGGACCCGGCGGGCGGTCTCGAAGTCCGGCTCGGCGGCGACGGCCTCGGCGGCGACCAGGATCTCGGCCAGGCGGGCGTCGGGGTCGCTCTCGAGGATCAGCGGCAGGCGCC
>NZ_AKKF01000211.1 GCF_000281955.1 Caulobacter sp. AP07
ACAACGCCCCGGCCCTGCTGCTGGCGGCCCGCCGCTCGACCCAGGACCTGATGGGCGTCAGCTTCCACGTCGGCAGCCAGTGCATGCGCCCCACCGCCTACCAGGCGGCGATGGCCCAGGCCTCGCGCGCCCTGGTGCGGGCCGGCGTGCTGGCCGACGTCGTCGACGTGGGCGGCGGCTTCCCGTCGGTCTATCCGGGCATGGTGCCGCCCGACATGTCGGAATACCTGGCCGCCATCGACCGCGGCTTCAACGACATGATGGTCCACGAGTCGACCCAGCTGTGGTGCGAGCCCGGCCGGGCCCTGGTGGCCGAGGCCTCGTCCCTGCTGGTCAAGGTCGAGCTGAAGAAGGGCGACGCGCTGTATCTGAA
This sequence comes from Caulobacter sp. AP07, assembly GCF_000281955.1. Lineage (GTDB taxonomy): Bacteria > Pseudomonadota > Alphaproteobacteria > Caulobacterales > Caulobacteraceae > Caulobacter. The sequence goes on from NZ_AKKF01000211.1 coordinate 374, forward strand.
CGACGGGTCGTACGGCTCGCTGTTCGACGCGGCGCACATGAAGTGGCCCTTCCCGGTCAAGCTGCTGCGCAAGAACGGCGAAGTGGTGGAGGAAGGCCTCAAGCCCTTCCGCTTCTACGGCCCCACCTGCGACAGCGTCGATCACATGCCCGGCCCGTTCTACCTGCCCGACAGCGTCGACGAGGGCGACTATATCGAGATCGGCATGTTGGGCGCCTATGGCGTGGCGATGTCGACCCGCTTCAACGGCTTTGGCGAGACCGACACCGCGCGGGTTTCGGACGCGCCGATGGCCTCGATGTACGGCCTGGCCAAGCGCTCGATCCCCACGCCCCGGCCCGAGGCCGAGGAACGCAAGATCGTCCGCTTCTCGCGCCCCAAGGGCGCGGCCGGCAAGAAGCGCCGTCGTCGGTAGAAGAACGTCGCTGATCCGTCGTCATTCGCGAATAGAGCGTTTCTGAGTTAAACCGCGCGCCGCGCCCGACGTCGTGAAACGTCGGGCGCGGCCGTATTTCCCTTGCCCCCGCCGGTCGCTCCGTCCCGGCGAAGGGTCACCTATCAACGACGGGCGTCCAAAGTCAGGGAAACCGAAGCGATGAACGCTCCCGTTCCGAACACCAAGGCCGAGCTGCTGCAGAACGTCGTCGAGCACATCGACATCACGTCGTTCGACGCCCGTCCGATCATCGACGCCATGCGCAAGATGAGCTTCTCCAGCCGCGACACCGCCCGCGCCGCCGACATCTTCAACATGGCGCTGGAGGACAAGTCCTGCTCGCCGTGGCTGATCCTGGCCGGTTCCACCTCGGCCGGCGGCTGCATGCACGTCTACCGCGACATGGTGAAGAACGGCATGATCGACGCCGTGGTCGCCACCGGCGCCTCGATCGTCGACATGGATTTCTTCGAGGCCCTGGGCTTCAAGCACTACCAGGCCGCCGGCCCGGTCGACGACAACGTGCTGCGCGACAACTATATCGACCGCATCTACGACACCTATATCGACGAGGAAGAGCTCCAGAACTGCGACCACACGATCCTGGAGATCTGCAACCGCCTGGAGCCGCGCGCCTATTCCTCGCGCGAGTTCATCTGGGAAATGGGCAAGTGGCTGAGCGAGGGCAACGCCAAGAAGCCCGGCTCGCTGATCCAGACCGCCTATGAGGAGGGCGTGCCGATCTTCTGCCCGGCCTTCGTCGACAGCTCGGCCGGCTTTGGCTTGGTCAAGCACCAGAAGGAACGCATCGCCGCCAAGCAGCCCTACCTGATGATCGACGCGGTCGCCGACTTCCGCGAACTGACCGACATCAAGATCGCGGCCGGCACCACCGGCCTGTTCATGGTCGGCGGCGGCGTGCCCAAGAACTTCGCCCAGGACACCGTGGTCTGCGCCGAGATCCTCGGCGTCGAGGCCGACATGCACAAGTACGCCATCCAGATCACCGTGGCCGACGTGCGCGACGGCGCCTGCTCGTCCTCGACGCTGAAGGAAGCGGCCAGCTGGGGCAAGGTCAACACCACCCACGAGCAGATGGTGTTCGCCGAAGCCACCACCGTGGTGCCGCTGATCGCCTCGGACGCCTATCACCGCGAAGCCTGGAAGGGCCGCGAAAAGCCCCGGTGGCAGAAGCTGTTCGCCTAAGTCGTCTTGATACGGACGCGTTGAAAATGCAGGGTCCCCGGAAGTGATTTCGGGGACCTTTTTCATGCGCGCCTGGCTGACCTGCGGAGTGGCGATCCTGGCGCTGGCCGGCTGCGCCAGCCTGGGCGGATCGCAGGCCGGGCGCTACCTCGCCCAGGACGCCTACGACGCGCGCAAGGTCGTGCCGCCGCCGCCCGCCCCGGGCTCGGCCGCCGCCGAACAGGATCGCCAGACCTTCCTGGCCACCCGCCAGCTCAAGGACGGCCCGCGCTGGTCTCTGGCCCAGGCCGACGCCCGCGAGGCGAAGATCCTCGCAGGCTTCAGCTGCGCCCTGGGCGTCACCCCGACCCGCGAAACGACACCCAGGCTGGCCGCGCTGCTGCAACGCGCCAGCCACGACGTCCGCTCGGCCGTGGCCGGACCCAAGCGACTGTACAAGCGCAAGCGGCCCTACCAGACCGAACCCGGCCCGATCTGCGCCCGAAGCGGCCTGATCGTGGCCCTGACGCCGGACTATCCGTCGGGCCATGCGACCTGGGGCTGGACCGTCGGCCTGATCCTGGCCAAGGCCCAGCCGCAGCGATCCGACGCCATCCTGGCGCGGGCCCGGGCCTATGGCGAAAGCCGGGTGGTCTGCGGCGTCCACAACGCCAGTTCGGTGGCCGCCGGCCGGCTCAACGCCGTCGGCCTGGTCGACGCGCTACAGGCCTCGCCGACGTTCGAGGCCGACCTGGCGGCCGTGAGCGCCGAGCTCGACGCCGCCCGCGCGGCCGGCCCCGCCCCCGACAAGGCCCAATGCGACGCCGAGACGGCCCTGCTCGCCCAGCCGCTGTCCTGAGCGCGCGCGCCAAGCCGTCTTGCTCCTGTCGCCTCGAGACGGCAGGGTTCCCAAAAGCGATTTCGGGACCGTCTTCATGCGCGCCAAGCTGACCCTCGCCGCCTGCGCGGCCGTGCTGATCTGTGGAACGGGTCTGGCCGTCGCGCGGGAGGACGTCCCGCCCTCTTCTCCTCAAAAAGGAGGTTACCTGGCGGCCGGTGTGCTCGACACCACCAAGATCCTGGCCCCGGCGCCCCAGCCCGGCGACGCCCGCTACGAGGCCGACCGCAAGACCTTCCTGGCCACCCGGGCGCTGAAGGACAGCCCCCGCTGGGCCCTGGCCCAGGCCGATGTCGACGAAAAGAAGATCCTGGCCGACTTCGGCTGCGCCCTGGGCCTCACCCCGACCCCGGAAACCACCCCCAAGCTGGTCGCCCTGCTGATGAAGCTGCGCTTCGACGTCGGCGCGGCGGTCAACAAGCCCAAGGACCTCTACAAGCGCCAGCGGCCCTATCTGATCGACGCGGGCGACATCTGCGTGCCCCGCACCGACAGCCTGGCCGCCAGCCCCGACTATCCGTCTGGCCACACCACCTGGGGCTGGACCGTCGGCCTGATCCTGGCCGAGGCCGATCCCCAGGACGCCACCCCGATCCTGATCCGGGCCCGGTCGTTCGGCGAGAGCCGGGTGGTCTGCGGCGTGCACAACGCCAGCGCCGTCGAGGCCGGCCGCACCAACGCCTCGGCCCTGGTCGCCGCCCTGCACGGCTCCAAGGCCTTCCGCGACGACCTGGACGGGGTACGGGCGGAGATCGCCGCGGCGCGCGCGAAAGCCGCCGTCAAGCCCGCCCAGTGCGCCATCGAGAACGCCCTGGTGGCCAAGACGCCCTACTGAGGACCGGGGACATGCGCTGACCCCAAGCTTGCACCGGACGGCCCGCGCCTCTACCTCTTGGCCATGGCCCATGCCGCTTGCGATCACGACCACCATAACCACGGCGTCGCCGGGGACCGCCTCGCCGCCGAGCTCGCCTCGGCCGAGGCCCGCTGCGCGGCCGCCGACCAGCGCCTGACCGCCCCGCGCCGCCGGGTGCTGGAACTGCTGCTGGAAGCCGGCCAGCCGGTGAAGGCCTATGACCTGATCGCCAGCTTCGGCGGATCGGGCCCGCCGGCCAAGCCGCCGACCGTCTACCGGGCGCTGGACTTCCTCGAGAAGCAGGGCTTCGCCCACCGCATCGAGAGCCTCAACGCCTATGTCGCCTGCCGCAAGGAGGCCGACGGCCACGCCGCCGCCTTCCTGATCTGCGACTGCTGCGGCGCGACCCGCGAGATCGAGCCCAAGGCCAGCGCCGAGATCATCGCCGCCGGAGCCTCGGCCGGCTACGCGCTGACCGCCGTGACCATCGAGGCGCATGGCCTGTGCGCCGATTGCCGGGGCTGAGCTGGGGACACACACTCATGGCGCGCGCCCCGCAAGGCTGGCGAAGACCGTGGGGTGAGTGTGTGTCCCCGTCCGCATCCACGGCCTGCCGGCGATTGCGGATGGCGCGCGAACACCGCTAGGGTCGAACACACGTTCAACTCACCCTCGGATCCGCTCCCATGACGACCGCTGAGCCCCTCCCCGGCGTCGAGATCTGGCGTGGGGGCGTCAACACCTGGGACTGCGACGAGATGGGGCACATGAACGTGCGCTTCTACGTCTCCCGGGCGATGGAGGGCCTGGCGGGGCTGGCGGCCGAACTGGGCCTGCCGCACGCCTTCTCGCCCTACGCCAACGCCACCCTGGTGGTGCGCGAGCAGCACATCCGCTTCCTGCGCGAGGCCCATGCCGGCGCGACCCTGCACATGCTGGGCGGGGTGATCTCGATCTCGGAGACTGAGGCGCGGCTGCTGCAGTTGCTGGTCCACACCGCGACGGGCCAGCTGGCGGCCACCTTCCAGACCACCGTCGCCCACGTCACCCCGCGCGAGGGCGAGGCCTTCCCGTGGCCGGGTGTCACCCGGGCCCGGGCCGAGGCGCTGAAGGTCGAGGTTCCGGAGATGGCCCGGGCCCGCAGCCTGGACCTCTCGCCGTTCGAACCGACCGCCAGCCTGGCCCGCGCCGACGAACTGGGCCTGCGGCGCACCGGCCTGGGGGCCCTGTCGCCGACCGATTGCGACGTGTTCGGACGGATGCGCGCCGAGCAGTTCATCGGCCGGGTCTCGGACGGCATCGGCGCCTTCATCGGTCCGTTCCGCGACACCGTGGTCCGCCATGCCGACCCCAAGCCGGCCCGGGTCGGCGGCGCGGTCCTGGAGTACCGCATCGTCCAGCTGGCCTGGCCTCGGGCCGGCGACCGGGTCGAACTGCGCTCGGGCCTGGTCAGCGCCGACCACCGCACCATGCGGGTGGTCCACTGGATGCTCGACCCCACCACCGGCCAGCCCTGGGGAACCTCCGAGGCCACGACCATCACCTTCGACCTCGACGCCCGCAAGGCGGCGCCGATCTCGGACGCGGCGCGGGCGGAACTGGCGAAGGCGGCGGTGGCGGGGCTGGCGCTCTAAGCCCTCCCTCTCCCTCTGGGAGAGGGTTTCAAGACGTCGCCATCTCGAAGATCGCTTCCCGCGCCAAATCCGGCCGTTCCATCGGCAGGAAGTGGCTGGCGCCGGCCACCGTCTCGACCCGCACCTTCGGATAGCGTCGCGCCACACCCTCGCCGACCCGGGCGGTCGAGCCCTTCTCGGCCTTGAGGATGCGGGCCGGGCAGCGCAGGCGCGCCATGGCCCGCCACGGGTCGTGGGCCTGGGCGCTGTAGTTGGAGGCCTCCCAGGCCGGGGCGCAGGCCAGTTCGACCTGGCCGTCGTCGCGGTCCTTGAAGCCGCCGCCGACATAGTCGGCCAGCATCGCCTCGGGCCAGGTCTTGAACGCCCCGCGTCCGCGATAGGCGGTGAAGGCGGCCTCGCGGCTGTCGAACACCGCCCGCCGGCGCAAGGCGCTCTGGACCAGCGGCATCCGCTTCCACAGCGCGCCGGAGGTCCACGGCAGGTGGGCGTAGAAGGCCATCATCCGGGGCATGATCACCGGGTCGAGCATCACCAGGCCGCGCACGGCGTCGGGCGCGTCGGCGGCCGTCAGAAGGCTGACGGTTCCGCCCATCGAATGGCCGGCCAGCACCACGGGGCCCTGGTCGAGGGCCGCTAGCAGGGCCAGCAGGTCGTCGCGCAGGTCGAGCCAATTGCGACGATGGTCGGGATCGGCGGTCAGGCGGCTGCCGCCATGGCCACGCTGGTCGACGGCCAGCACCCGCAGACCGGCCGACAGCGGCGCCAGCAGGGCGCGGTAGGTCTGGCCGTTGAAGCCGTTGGCGTGGACGAAGACCACATCGACCGGGCGCTCCGCCGGCCCGAACTCCAGCACCGCCATCTCGCCGGCCCCGGCCCGGCTGGCGATGGGGATGAAGCGTCGTTTGGGGTCACGAAACACGGCCGCGTCCATGGCGAAAAGCTCCTGCTGCGGCCACTGGAGCCCAGGGTAGGCGCGCGGGGTTTCTTCGTCCATGCGGACGCTGGGGAAGCCGTGGGTTCGTACTTGCCCCCACCTGGCGGCTACGCCGCCTGTCCGCCCCCATAGGGGGCGGAGCCTGGACCCGCGAACTCCGCCCCCTATGGGGGCGGACGACCGCGACGCGGTCCGGTGGGGGCAAGTCCGAAGCGAGACCTACGCCGCCGTCAGCTGCCACTCACCCCGGTTGTCGCGGCAGGCGCTGTAGCGTTCGGTGGTGGGACGCTGGCCCGAGGTGCTGATCGAGGCGGCGATCAGCCGGCAATTGGCCTCCGCGTAGCCGTTCTGGCTCAGCAGCGACGACGACACGTAGCCCACGCCGTAGCCGCCACGGCCGACCAGCAGCCAGGTGCTCGACGGCACGCCGCCCAGCACCTCGACCCGTTCGCCGGCCGACAGCTTGCCGACCACCGAACCCTTGGTGGACGGGCCGGAGCGCAGGTTGGCGGTGGAGCGGACGGTGTAGTCGCCGCCGACCGCGTCATAGCTGGGCAGGACCTGGACGTTGCGCTCGAAGCGCAGTTGGTCGCCGCGGATCGGCGGGCCGTAGGTCGAGGAGATCACGTCGATCCGGCCCGAGGCCCCGGTGCGCTTGTTGCTCCAGGACTGGGCCGTGCCTTCGTCGAGCGCGCGCTTGGTGGCCTGCTGGGCCAGGGCGGTGTCGGTCGACTGCATGCGGCAGCCGATGTAGCCACCAGCCGCCGCGCCGGCCGCCGCGCCGAGCACGGTGCCCAGGGTCTTCTCGTTCTTGCTGACCGCGCGGCCGACCAGAGCGCCGACGCCGGCCCCGATCAGGGCGCCACCTTCCTGCTTCTTGCCCGAGCCTTCACAGGAGAACAGCCCGCCCAGCCCCTTGGACTGCGCGGCGGCCGGCAGCGGCGCGACCACCAGCGTGGCGAGGACCGCGGTGATCGACAGGGCCGCGGGGATCGAATGTCTGGCCATCTGAGTGCTTCCTTCGCAAGGGCTTGGCCTTCGCATGAGGCCGGTTGGCGTCCCACGCTCCCATGATACAAACTGATCAACGATAAGGGAGAGACACATGAGCGTGCAGGACAAGCCGGACTATAGCTGCTTCGACGTGGAGATCGAGGCGGGTGTCGCACATCTGCGGTTGAAACGTCCCGAGGCCCTGAACACCATGACCCGGGCGTTCTGGAACGAGCTTCCGGCCATCATCCGCGACATCGACGACAACGCCCGGGCCCGCTGCATCGTCATCTCCTCGACCGGCAAGCATTTCTGCGCCGGCATGGACCTGTCGGTGTTCACCGACGGCGAGGGCGTGACCGGCGGCGAACCGGCCGACCGCTACGTGGCCGCCGAGAGCTTCCGCCGCCACGTGCACCATTTGCAGGACACCTTCACCTGCCTGGACGAGGCGCGGATGCCGGTGATCGTCGCCATCCAGGGTGGCTGCATCGGCGGGGCGGTGGACTTCACCAGCGCCTGCGACATCCGCTACGCCAGCGCCGACGCCTTCTTCACCATCCACGAGATCAACATCGGCATGACCGCCGACGTCGGCACCTTCCCGCGGCTGTGCAAGCTGCTGCCCGAGGGCTGGGTGCGCGAGCTGGCCTATACCGGCCGGCGGCTGTCCGCCGCCCGGGCCCGCGAACTGGGCCTGGTCAACGAGGTGTTCGACAGCCACGAGGCCGTGGTCGCCCACGCCCTGGAGACCGCCCGCGAGATCGCCGGCAAGTCGCCCCTGGCGGTGGCCGGCAGCAAGGTGATGATCAACTACGCCCGCGACCACAGCATCCGCGACGGGCTGGACTACATCGCCACCTGGCAGACCGGCATGTTCTCGCCGCCGCACATGATGGAGGCCTTCCAGGCCAAGGCCCAGGGCCGCGAGCCGGTCTATCCGGACCTCGTGCCGCTGCGAAAGCGGATGTAGGGGTTTGGAGGTCCGCTTCGCACCGGGAGCGGGCCTCCAATCCCAACGACGTCAAGCGCCGGTCGCATCCACGACGATGGCCACCGTCTTGCCTCGGGACAACGGCTCCCATCCCGCCGCGATGGCCGAGGTGATGGCTTTGGCCACCAGTTCCGGAGCGATCTGCGAGGGTTTCAGTTGCGGCGCGCCGTACCTGGGCTGCGGGCCCGGCGGAAACTCCACCACGGCTTCGCGCTGCGCCTCCTTGTGCCGCACGGCGATCGCCATGCCGTGCCGCTCCGTGGAGTCGCTGGACCACCCGGGCTGGCGATGAAGCCGCCAGACAAAAGGCTCTCCGCCGACCTCGATCTCGAATTCAGGGCTTTGCTTGGTTCTTGCCATGTCAGGGAGTTAGCCCGGCAAGCGCGCCCAAGCCACCCCCCACGGGCCCTGGCTCCGGCCCGAACCCTCCAAATCCCTCCGGCAGTTCCGCGCTGGTCAGGTCGCAACCGTCCAGCTTGCAGCGGGTCAGGTCGGCGTCGATCAGGCGGACCCGGCGGGCGCTGGCCCCGGTCAGGTCGGCGCCGCGCAGGGTCGCCCGGCTGAGGTCGGTGCGCAGCACGCGGCCCTGGGCGATGGTCAGCGGACCCAGCTTCGCCCCGCTCAGGTCGGCCCGCGCCAGCTGGGCTCCGACCAGGCGCGCGCCACGCAGGTCGGCGCCGCGCAGATTGACGCCGCGCAGATCGGCGTCGGCCAGATTGGCGCCCTGCAGCTGGACGCCTTGCAGGTCCATGCCGAACAGGATCGCGCCGGGGGCCGACAGGCCGCTGAGCCGACGCCCCTTCAGCCGCCTGAGCGGCCGGAAATCCACCGACGGAATCCTGGCGGCCGTCCCGTCTCGGCCCTCCGAGCTCACATAGAGCTCATGGGCCTCGAGAATCTCGTGCAACGGCGCGTCGTCGACATAGACCAGCGGCGGCGGGGCGCGCAGCACCTCGGCCAGGTCGGCGCCTTCGAAACTGGCCCCGACCAGGTCGGCCCCGACCAGCACCGCCCGGCGCAGCGAGGCCCCGGTCAGGTCGGTGTTGTAGAGGTTGGCCCTGGACAGGTCGGCGCCGTTCAGCGTCGCCCGGTTCAGCCGGGCGCCCTGCAGGCTGACCCCGGTCAGGTCGGCGTCGCTCAGGTCGGCGGCCTGGGCGAAACCCACGCCCATCTGCGCCCCGGCCAGCTTGGCGCCGCGCGCCACGGCATAGTCCAGCTCGCCCCGGCGGGCCCGATGGGCGAGGATCTTGAAGCCCTCGACCGTGTCCTGGGTGGCGGTGATCCCCTCGCGCAGGTCGCAGCCCGACAGGTCGGCGCCGGAGAGGTTGGCGCCGCGCAGGCAGGCGCCGCGCATGTCGCAGCGGGCCAGCTGGGCCCCGCGCAGGTCGGCGTCGCGCAGGTCGGCGCCATAGAGCGTGGCCCGGTTCAGCCGGGCGGCCGACAGCAGGGCCCCGGACAGGCGCGCGCCCGTCAGGTCGGCCTCCGAAAGGTCGACGCCCTCCAGATTGACGTTGTCGAGATCGACATAGGAGAGGTTGGCGCGGGTCCCGCCCGGCAGGCCCTTGAGGTAGCGCCCATGCGCCTCGACCGCGGCTTTCAGCGCGCGCGGCGGCAGGTCGCGGATCAGGGTCTGCTGGACGGAAGGGGCGGGGGGCATGAAGACGGGCTCGTTTTGCCGGGAGCCTGACGTCTCAACTTTAAGGAAACGTTCAATTTCCCCGAAGAATCAAAGCCATCCGCGCCGCCTGAACCACATCAGCGGCCCCAGCGCGGCGACCAGCATCAGGGCGATGGCGAACGGGTAGCCGTGCATCCAGCGCAGTTCCGGCATGTGCTCGAAGTTCATGCCGTAGATCCCGGCCACCAGGGTCGGCGGCAGGAACATCACCGAGAACACCGAGAAGATCTTGAAGATCGAGTTCTGCTCGATGTTGATCAGGCCCAGGGCCGCGTCGAGCAGGAAGGTGATGTTGCCCGACAGGAAGCCGGAGTGGTCGGTGATCGACTGTACGTCGCGCTGCAACGACTTCAGGTGGTCGCGCAGTTCCTTGTCGCCGGTGAACTGTTCGGCCAGCACCGCGAAGCTGAGCAGGCGGGCCAGGCTGATCAGGCTGTCGCGGGCCTTGGCGTTGACGTTCTGGGCCCGGCCCAGCCGGTTGAGGATGGCCTCGAACGCCGCGCCGCGGGGCCGGCTGAAGATCACTCGCGACTGGGTCTCGACCTCGCCGGCCGTGCGCTCGATGATGTCGGCGGTGCGGTCGACGATGGCGTCGAGCAGGCCCAGGAAGGTCTGGGCGCCGCCGGGGCACAGGCTGGGCTGGCGCTCGGCCTGGGCGGCGAACACCTTGAACGCCTTGGGCTCGACATAGCGGATGGTCACCAGCCGGTCGCC
>NZ_AKKF01000212.1 GCF_000281955.1 Caulobacter sp. AP07
CCACCGCTTCGCGGCGGGCCCCTCCCTCTCTCCATGAGAGAGGGGTACAGGAGCGTCGGCAACGGGTCGAAAACAGCCTATGGCTTCACTCCCGGCGCCCCCCCGCCTAATCCGGCCACAGATCCTGCACATCCCCCTTGCGGTTCAGCATGTGCGTCGCCCGCTTGATCAGCGTCAGCAGCCGCTCCCGCCGCCCGTCGCTGTCATAGGTCAGGGTCGAGCGCGCCAGGCCCTCGAGCATGAAGCGGGCCAGGTCGCGGCTGGCCTGGAAGCGCGGGCCGGCCCCGGCGTGGAGGATCTTCAGGAAATGGTCGCCGGCCTGGGCGCGGTCGAACTCGGCCTGGGCGGGGGCCAGCAGGGCGTGGATCGCCGGGTCGGTGCGGCCGGCCGCCTCCAGCTCGGCGAAGGCCATGAACGGCACGCTGTGCAGCAGGTCCCAATAGCTGTCGATGGCGTGCTCGGTGACGTCGGCGCCCGGCGGCAGGGTGTCGGCGGCGGCGCGGAACAGGGTCGAGCGCTCGGCCTGGACATGGGCCACGGCCGCCTCGACCAGGGCCTCGCGGGTCGGGAAATGATAGAGCATCGCCCCGCGCGTCAGGCCCGCCGCGTCGGCGATCACCGGGTTGGTGGCGGCGTGGTAGCCCATGTCGGCAATCAGCCGCATGGCGCAGTCGAGAATCCTCGCCCGGGTCTTCAGCGACTTGGGCGTATCCTTGGCGAGGCGGGCGGCGTCCATGGTTCTGATCTAGTGAAACCGATGTTGCACCGCAACAGCGCAAGGCGGCCAAAGCTTGACCCAGGCCGACAAGATTCGCCGGATGGTGAAATTTCAGGCGTTGGGTGCGGCGCGGCGCCACGCCCTCTCCCGCCGCCATTTCACGAAAGCGACATGCAATCAGCTTAATCGCCGGAAAGCTCGCCTGGGTGGGGCTGGTCCGGGGGGATCGGTTCTCGAACGCCGCACAGGCGCTGCTTGGGAACCGCGCGAGGGGCAAGCCATGGTCACCGACAACGACATCGACGTTCGCCACTACCGCTCGATCTTCATCAGCGACGTCCACCTGGGCACGCGCGGCTGCCAGGCCGAGCTGCTCCTGGATTTCATCCGCCATGTGGAGTGCGACAAGCTCTACCTGGTCGGCGACATCATCGACGGCTGGAAGCTGCGCAGCGGCTGGTACTGGCCGCAGAGCCACAACGACGTGGTGCAGAAGATCCTGCGCCTGGCCCGCAAGGGGGTCGAGGTGATCTACGTGCCCGGCAACCACGACGACCGCGTCCGCGACTTCTGCGGCACCCACTTCGGCGGGGTGGTGGTGGCGCGCGACGTGATCCACGAGGCCGCCGACGGCAAGCGCTACCTGGTGGTGCACGGCGACGAGTTCGACGGGGTGGTGCAGCACGCCAAGTGGCTCGCCTTCCTCGGCGATTGGTCCTATAGGACCATCCTGATGCTGAACACCTTGCTCAACCGCGCGCGTCGGAAAATGGGTTTCGGCTACTGGAGCCTCTCGGCCTATCTGAAGGTCAAGGTGAAGAACGCCCTGCAATTCATCGAGAACTTCGAAGCCGCGGTCGCCGACGAAGCGCGTCGCCGCGGCGTCGATGGCGTGATCTGCGGCCATATCCACAAGGCCGAGATGCGCGACATCGGCGGCGTGCTCTATGTGAACGACGGCGATTGGGTGGAAAGCTGCACCGCGCTCGTGGAACATATGGACGGACGGCTCGAAATCCTGGAATGGTCCAAGCTTAGGTCCTGGTCGGTGATCGACCGGGCGCGGGCGCTCATCGTCGAGCCCCCTATCGCGGAGCCTGCCGCCGCCTGATGCGGATACTACTCGCCACCGATGCATGGGAACCGCAGGTCAACGGCGTGGTTCGGACCCTCACCAAGGTGATGGCCGAACTGCGCGCCATGGACCACGAGGTCGACGTCGTCAGCCCCGACCAGTTCCCCACCTTCCCGCTTCCGACCTATCCGGAAATCAAGCTGGCCATCGGCGCCTATGAGCCGGTGATGGAGCGCTTCAAGTCGTTCGAGCCCGAGGCGATCCACATCGCCACCGAGGGTCCGATCGGCCTGGCCGCCCGCCGCATCTGCCTGGAATGGAAGCTGCCGTTCACGACCAGCTACCACACGCGGTTCCCCGAATACGTCTCGGCCCGCCTCCCGTTGCCATTGTCGGCCGGCTACACCTACATGCGCTGGTTCCACAAGCCGTCGGGCCGGCTGATGGTCGCCACCCCGACCATGCGCGACGAGCTGATCCGCCATGGCTTCCGCAACATCTCGCCCTGGACGCGCGGCGTCGACACCGACGTCTTCAGGCCCCGGGTCGCGGGCGAGCCCGACATGTTCGAGGGCCTGGCCCGGCCGATCTTCCTCAATGTCGGCCGCGTGGCGGTCGAGAAGAACATCGAGGCCTTCGCCAGCCTGGACCTGCCCGGCACCAAGGTGATCGTCGGCGACGGCCCGCAGCGCGAGGAGCTGGCCGAGAAATATCCCGACGTGGTGTTCACCGGCGCCAAGTTCGGCGCGGAGCTGGCCCGCTACTTCGCCTGCGCCGACGTGTTCTGCTTCCCGTCCCTGACCGACACCTTCGGCCTGGTGATCCTCGAGGCCATGGCGGCCGGCGTGCCGGTGGCGGCGTTCTCGGCCCCCGGGCCGATCGACATCATCCCCGGCTCGGGGGCCGGGGCCCTGGCGCCGGGCCAGACCGACGGCCTGCGCGAGGCCTGCCTGGCCTGCCTGGACATCGACCACGGCGTGGTCCGCAAGTTCGCCGAGGGCTTCTCGTGGCGCGCCTGCGCCGAGGAGTTCTACAAGAACCTCCAGCCCTATCCCGAACCGGAAAAGACCCGATTCTGGCGACGCCTGCGGCGGCTGGCGCGACTGCGGCGGCGGCCGGCGGCTTAGGCCGGCGGCGTAGGCTCAACTTCCACCCCGGTTCACCGCACGCCCTTGCCCCCTCCGAGCCTACGGCCCTCCTCCCCCATAGGGGGAAGAGTTTGGGCTCCGCCCCCTATGGGGGCGGACAGACCGCGAAGCGGTCAGGTGGGGGCAAGCGGGTGTGATCTCACGCCCCCTAACCCGCCGCCCCCGGCCCCTCCCAGCCCTCGACGAACGGAAACCGCTCGGCCCAGAAGTCCGCCAGCCTCGGATCGGAGTCGACGCGGCGCACCACCTCGGCCATCCTCGGCGCGACATCATAGAACCGCTTCCGCCGCGGCCCCCAGCGGCTGGCGACGGCGACATAGAGGTCGAGCACGGTCAGGTCGTCGCCCAGCAGGTACCGCCCGGGCGTGATCTGGCGCTCCATCATCGCCCAGCAGTCGGCGATGCGGTCGGCGGTGGCGGCCAGGACCCGGGCCTGGGCCTCGGCGTCCGGCCCGACCAGCCGCGAGGGGTCGGCGCGCACCCAGAACAGCGAGTAGATCGCGGCCGGCACGAACACCATCCAGCGCAGGAACTGGGCGCGCAGCGGCGAATCGAGCGAAGGGGCCAGCCTGGCCTCGGGATGGGCGTCGGCCAGCCAGATCAGGATGGCGGCGCTTTCGGTGATCGTCTCGCCGGCCGCCGTCACCAGGGCCGGGACCTGCCTGAGTGGGTTGACCCCCGCCACCTTCGCCCGCTGGGCCTCGCCTTCCCAGGTCGACGCCTCGACGACGACATGGGGCTGCCCCAGCAGGGTCAAGGTCGCCTCGACCGGCACGGAGCCCGAGCCAAGCGCGCCATAGATGGTGTAAACTGGGTTCATCTTTGGTTAGCCAATCTGCCCACAACATGTTGTGTACTGCGACCAACTGACCACTAGATGCGGCCATCGGTGCTGCGCTACCAAGGAACTGTAACCGTCCGTCCGATTCGTGTCCGCCTGCCCTGGAGCCCGCTCTCGATGTCCGCCAAGCTGATCACCACGCCCGGCCTCCTGACCCCCTCCGGCGCCTACAAGCCCTTCCGCTATCCGTGGGCCCACGAGTTCTGGAAGAAGCAGCAACAGGTCCACTGGATGCCCGAAGAGGTGCCGCTGGGCGAGGACCTCAAGGACTGGGCCGTCAAGCTGAACGACAAGGAACGGAACCTGCTGACGCAGATCTTCCGCTTCTTCACCCAGTCGGACATCGAGGTCGCCGACAACTACATGGAACGCTACGGCCGGGTGTTCAAACCCACCGAAGTGAAGATGATGCTGTCGTCGTTCGCCAATATGGAGACCATCCATATCGCGGCCTACGCCCTGCTGCTGGAAACCATCGGCATGCCGGAGAGCGAATTCGGCGCGTTCATGGAATACCAGGCCATGCGCGACAAGCACGACTTCATGCAGAAATTCGGCGTCGAGACCAACGCCGACATCGCCCGCACCCTGGCCATGTTCGGCGGCTTCACCGAGGGCCTGCAGCTGTTCGCGTCGTTCGCGATGCTGATGAACTTCCCGCGCTTCAACAAGATGAAGGGCATGGGCCAGATCGTCTCGTGGTCGATCCGCGACGAGAGCCTGCACTGCGAAGGCATCATCAAGCTGTACCACGCGTTCAACGCCGAGACGAAGTGCGTGACCAAGGCCGTGGCGGCCGACATCGTCGACTGCTGCAAGACCGTGGTCACCATGGAGGACGCCTTCATCGACCTGGCCTTCGAGGCCGGCGAGATCCAGGGCATGACCCCGGACGACATCAAGAAATACATCCGGTTCATCGCCGACTGGCGCCTGCGCCAGCTGCACCTGCCGGAAGTCTACGGCATCAAGGAAAACCCGCTGCCCTGGCTGCAGTCGCTGCTGTCGGGCGTGGAGCACGCCAACTTCTTCGAGGCCCGGGCCACGGAATATTCCAAGGCCGCCACCAAGGGCCAATGGCACGGCGCCGACGGCGTGTGGTCGAGCTTCGACAACATGCTGACCAAGCGCTCGGAAAACACCCTGCCGGCCGAATAAGAGCAGGGATAATCGGGGATATCATGCCGCCGCCCTCGCAAGAGGGCGGCGTCTCTTTGTCTGGTTGCCTGGGTCTGGTTGTCTGGAGAGATGTCATGCGGATCGCGGTGATCGGACCGGGCGCGGTGGGCGGCGCGGTGGCCGCGTGGCTGGCCCAGAACCCGGCCCTGACGGTCGAGGTCTGCGCGCGCACGGCCTTCGACCGGCTGGAGGTCGAGACGCCCGGCGGCCCGCTGGTCGCCAACCCCCGCGTGCTGACCGCGCCGGACCAGGCCTCACCGGTCGATTGGGCGCTGATCACCACCAAGACCTATGACGCCGCCGCGACCGGCGCCTGGCTGGCCGCCCTGGTCGGGCCGGCCACCCGGGTGGCGGTGCTGCAGAACGGCGTCGAGCATGTCGAGCGCTTCACGCCCTACATCGACCCGGCGCGGATCACCCCGGCGGTGGTCGACATCCCGGCCGAGCGCGCGGCGCCGGGCCGCATCCGTCAACGGCGGGATGGCACGATCCTGGTTCCGGAGGGCGCGGCCGGCGACGCCTTCGTCGCCCTCTTCGCCCACACGCCGATCGCCGTGTCGACCACGGCCGATTTCAGGACCGCGGCCTGGAAGAAGCTGGCGCTCAACTGCGCCGGGGCGGTCAACGCCCTGACCCTGAAGCCGGCGGGCATCGCCCGGCGCGAGCCGATCGCCGACATCATGCGGGCCCTGGTCGGCGAATGCGTGGCGGTGGGCCGCGCCCAGGGCGCGGACCTGCCGGACGACTTGCCCGAGACCGTGGTGGCCGGCTATCGGGCCAGTCCGACCGACGGGGTCAATTCCCTGCACGCCGACCGCGCCGCCGGCCGGCCGATGGAGCTGGACGCCCGCAACGGCGTGATCGTGCGGCTGGGCGCCCGGCACGGGATCGCCACGCCGGTCAATACGATGGTGGTGGCCCTGCTGGAGGCGGCTACTTCTTGAGGAAGCCGCCCAGCAGGTCGCCGACCGCGCCGCCCAGGCCTTCGGTCGGCAGCTGACCGCCCGGCGTCAGCTTGTCGACCAGGCTCGGCAGCAGTTCGGCCAGCTTGGCCGCGCCGACCTGCGGATCGACGCCCAGCTTCTCGGCGAACTGGCCGACCGCGCCCGAGCCGAGCACGGCCTGGATCTGTTCGGCCGAGATCGGCAGGTTGGCCCCGCTGGAGACCCAGGACTGGGCCACCGCGCCGAGGCCGCCCTTCTGGAAGGCCTCGACCAGGCCGCCGACGCCGCCGGCCGCGCCTTGGCCGCCGATGGTCTCGATCAGCCCCGACAGGTCGGCGCCGCCTTCATGGCCGCCGAGGGCGCCCATCAGATTGTCCAGCAAGCTCATGAACGCTCTCCGAGTTGGCGGCGTCCGTGGCGGGCGCCTGGAATCCAAGACTAGCTGCGGTCTATGTCAGTGCGATGAGGGCCGTGGAGCGCTCGAAAAGGCTCTACGGCCGGTCGCGCTTGGGCAGGGCGGCGACCTCTTCCGTCGTCAGGCGGGTGATGCTCTTGGCCATGATCGGCATGGCGAAGTTGCCGTCGGAGACCCGCAGGTCCAGGTCGATCGGCGCGCAGACCTGGTCGCTGCCGCGCACCACCGAGACGATGTGCACGCCGGGCGAGGTCAGCTGGCTGGTGCCGTGCGAGAGATCGACGCGATAGACGTCGCGGTTGCGCACCCGCATCAGCAGGGTGTTCTTGTCCGGGGCGCTCCAGCCCGACCAGTCCGACAGCGAGAAGCAGGTCCGGGCCGGACGCGGGGCGGCGTCCTTGGCGGCGGCGTCGGCGAAGGCGGGCGCGGCGGCGGCCAGCAGGACCGTCGTCAGCAGGCTGGCCCGGATCATGGATTTGGCGTTCATGGCGGTCTTCCTAGCAAAATCCCTCGGGAGAGAGATTGGTCCTCTCCCCCCCGAAGTCAACCGACGGTGTCGCCGAGACCTGGGCCGGGCCTAGGCCTTGACCGCTTCCGCGTCCGCCACGGCCTCATCCTCCTGCGGCTCGT
>NZ_AKKF01000213.1 GCF_000281955.1 Caulobacter sp. AP07
CTCTCCCTCTGGGAGAGGGTTCGAGTTAGCGCCGCCGGCGGGCCTTGAGCTGTTCGAGCGCGCGCAGGGCGTGTTCGGCCTGGGTCAGGACCGCGGCCGAACCGGTCGGGGCCGCCGCCGGGGCCGGCTTGGGGCGGCCAAGGCCGACCAGGGCCGCGACCTTGCGGGCCACGGCGGCCAGTTCGCCGCAGGCCTTGGCCTTGTCGCGGGCCTGGCGGATGGCGACGGGGTCGTCGCTGCTCTCGATGGTCGCCCAGGCCGCGTCGATGGCGGCCATCAGCTTGGCTTGCAGGGTCTCGCACCAGGCGGGGATGGTGGTTTGGGTCATGGACACAGTGTGCGACCGCCGTGGAGGGTGAGGACGGGAAACGTGCGTTTCTGTGTAAGGCGTTGATCAGGTTCGGCTTTGGTTTCGAGATCGCGGGGATAGACGCGGCGCTGTCGGGGACAGGCCCATGGGCCTGTCCTCAGCCGAGCCCTGTGGATAACTTTTCGAGCCCTTAGCGAACCCCGTCGATCAGCGCCTGGAACACAGGCGCCAGGATCGCCACCAGCGCCTCGGGGTCGGCGTTCGCCAGGGTCGGCAGGGCGATCATCTGCCGCATCACCTGCACCCCCGCGACGATCGCCAGGATCACCGCCGCGCGCTCGGCCGCCAGGTCGCCGCCGAGGGCCGAGGCCATGGCCCGCTGATGGATGGCCTCGATCTGTTCGCGGCTGATCTCGGCCGCCCGCCGGCTGGACGCGGAGTGGAACATCACCAGGAAGCCGTCGAGGGGCGTCTGGTCCGCGCCCGACAGCCCGACCAGGCGGCGGGCGATCGCCTCGCCCGTCGGCGCGCGGACGAAATCATCGGTCAGGATCACCGGATCGGCCATGGTCGCGGCGACGACCTCGGCGAACAGCTGCTCCTTCGAGCCGAAATAGCGGTTGACCAGCATGGCGGTCACCCCGGCCCCGGCGGCGATCTCGCGCACCCCGGCTCCGTCATAGCCCGCCCGCGCGAAGGCCGATCGCGCCGAGGCCAGGATCGCCGCGCGGGTGGCGGCCGCGTTGCGGCTTCGAGCGGGAGCGGCGTCGTCGATCGGCATGGGCGCTGCCTATGTATACGAATGTAGACTTTATCGTTCGTCGCCAGTATACGACCGTAGACATGCGGCGCAACGACGCCCGAAGGAGATCGCCATGGAAATCGTCCTCGTGACCGGCGGGACCGGCTTCGTCGCCGGCTGGTGCGTCGTCGACCTGCTGCGGCGCGGCTACGCGGTGCGCACGACCGTGCGGAACCTCTCGAAGGCGGAGGCGGTGCGGGCGGCCATCGCGACGGCTGGCCAATCGGACGACAACCTGACCGTCGTCGCCGCCGACCTGACCCACGACGAGGGCTGGGACGTCGCCATGGCCGGTTGCGACTACGTGCTGCACGTCGCCTCGCCGCTCGGCGGCGGCGCGGCCCGCGACGAGGCCCTGATCGCCCCCGCCCGCGACGGAACCCGGCGGGTGCTGCGCGCCGCGACCGCGGCCGGCGTCAAGCGCGTGGTGATGACCTCGGCCGCCGCGACCGCCCGCCCGCGGCTGGGCTCGGGAACGGTGAGCGACGAAACGATCTGGGCCGATCCCAGCGACCCGCAGTTCGACGCCTACCGCCGCTCCAAGATCCTCGCCGAGCGTGGGGCCTGGGACTTCATGGGCGGTCATCGCGGGGCGACCACCCTGACCACCATCCTGCCCGGCGCGGTGTTCGGGCCGGTGCTGAGCGGGGACAATCTCGGCTCGGTGCGGATCATCCAACAGCTGCTCGAAGGCCGTCCTTCGGGCCTGCCGCGCCTGGAATTCAACATCGTCGACGTCCGCGACCTGGCCGACCTGCACATCCGCGCCATGACCGCGCCGCAGGCCGCCGGCCAGCGGTTCCTGGCCATCGGCGAGGCGATGTGGATGGCCGACATCGCCGGGGCTCTCCGCGCCCGGCTGGGCGCGCGCGCCAGCAAGGTTCCGACCCGCGACCTGCCGGACATCGCCGTCAGGCTGTTGGCGCTGCTGGTTCCGCACCTGCGGATGCTGACCCCGGTGCTGGGGCGGCGGAACCCGGTGAGCTCGGACAAGGCGCGGCGGATGCTGGGCTTCTCGCCGCGTCCGGCGGCGGAGACGGTGACGGACTGCGCGGAAAGCTTGCTGGTCCGCCCCTAGGGTTCGGACTCAATTGGCGCTTCCCCCTTTGTTGTCATCCCGGCTGTAGCGAAGCGAAAGGCCGGGACCCAGGGCAACCGCACTGCACCGGCCCCTGGGTCCCGGACAGCCTCTGCGAGGCTTCCGGGATGACAACCCGATTTAGGGCGCTGATATCTTGAGAGTATTTCGATACGCCAATTGAGTACGACCCTTAACGCGCGCTGACCACCGTCCGCACCGCCGGCGCGTTCTCCCAGCCCCCGCCCAGGGCCAGGAACAGGTTGACCTGGTCGGCCGCCAGGGCGCCGTCCGAGGCCGCCAGGGCCGCCTCGGCCGTGGCCAGGGTGCGCTGGGCGTCGAGGCCGGTGAGGTAGGGACTCTTGCCGGCCCGGTAGAGGGTCTGGGCCTGGCCCTCGGCCGTCGCCGCCTCGTCGCGCGCCGACCTCAGGGCGGCGTTGCGGTCCAGTTCGCGGGCGTAGACGGCCAGGCTGGTCTCGGTCTCGCGCAGGGCGTTCAGCACCACGCCGTCGAACCGCGCCAGGGCGGCGTCGGCCCCGGCCTCGGCCCCGCGGATGCGGGCGTGCTCGCCGGCGCCGGGCAGGGTCCAGCTGATCAGCGACGACAGACTCCAGCGGTTGGCGGCCGGCTGGCCGATGTCGGCGAGCAGGCCGGTGGAGCCGGCGCCCAGGCCGAACGAGACGCTGGGGTAGAGGGCGGCGGTCGCCACGCCGATCCGCGCCGTGGCTCCAGCCAGGCCGCGCTCGGCCGCGCGCACGTCGGGCCGGCGTTTCAGCAGGGCCGCGCCGTCGCCGACCGGCAGCGGTTGGGAAAGACGCGGCGGGGCCATGCAGGCCTCGACCGCCCTGGGAAACTCGGCGGGCGTCCTGCCGG
>NZ_AKKF01000214.1 GCF_000281955.1 Caulobacter sp. AP07
CCCTCTCTCTTTGAGAGAGGGAGGGGCCCGCCGCCGCAGGCGGTGGGAGGGTGAGAGGTTTCACCGTTGGCCGGAAATCCCGAGCCGTTGAACATCTCAAAAAGTCGTCCAGACCTTCACCATCGCTGCGACGGCGCGACGCGCCCTGTCTGCGTCGGAGTTTCATTCTGAGAGATTGTAACCTCTCACCCTCCCACCGCTCGCGGCGGGCCCCTCCCTCTCTCAAAGAGAGAGGGGTCTTTAGAGCAACTCCGCCCAGTCCGTGCCGGCCAGCCGGGTCGTCGCCGCCTCGATGTCGGCCTTCAGGCGCGCCAGGCCCTCGGTCGGCTCGCGCGTCGTCTCGTTCATGTAGAGGCCGCGGTTGATCTCGACCTGGATGGCGTGGGTGCGCCGGGTCGGGCGGCCGTAGTGCTCGGTGGTGTAGCCGCCGGCATAGGGGGCGTTGCGGGCCACGCGGTAGCCCAGCTGTTCCAGGGTCTTTTCCATCAGCCCGGTCAGCGGGGGCCCGCAGGCGGCGCCGAAGCGGTCGCCCAGCACGATATCGCACGGCCCGCCGCCCTTGGCCCGATGGCCGCGCGCCGCCGCCGCCGGCATCGAGTGCCAGTCGACCAGGATCGCCAGGCCGTGGGCCTTGCGGGCCTGGGCCAGCAGCCGGTCCAGGGCGTCGTGATAGGGCTGGTGGGCGGTCTCGATCCGGGTCTTGGCCTCGGCGAAGGTCAGCTTGCGGGCGTAGATCGGGCGGCCTTCGCCGGCCACCCGGGCGATCGCCCCCAGGCCCGCCGCCACCCGGGCCGTGCGGGCCTGGGCGAACGCGGGCAGGTCGTCCTCGAACATCGCCGGATCCAGCTCCCAGGCGTCGCGGTTGAGGTCGATATAGGCCCGCGCCAGCCGGGCCCGGATCACCGCGACCCCCAGGGCGGGCGCGCCGCCGATCAGGTCATCGACGAAGGCGTCCTCCGAGCCGCGCAGGTCCTGGGTCTCCAGGCGCGCGGCGGCCATCATCTCCGGCGGATAGAGTCGGCCCGAGTGCGGCGAGGCGAACACCAGCGGCGTCGGCGGCGGCTGGTCCTCGGGGGCGGCGCGCAGGACCTCGAAGGCCGGCGCGAAACCTTGCCCCGCCGTCGTCGGCGTATCAGAAGCGATCGGCTCCCAAGCGTTCATGGGCTTATTGTCGCGGTCGCGCGGTCCAGGGTCAAACGGCAACGGAACCGCGCTATAACGGTAGATGCCGACAGCCAAGCTTTAGCTGTGGACAGGAGGGTCCGGGTTCATCCGCGATTTACCGTCCTTCTCTAGAATCGAGCTTTCAAACCCCGACGATCGCCAGGAAACTGACCGCATGGCCCGCATCCTCCTCGCCGAAGACGACGACTCCCTCCGCGGCTTCCTGGCGCGGGCGCTGGAGCGGGCCGGATTCGAGGTCACCGCCTGCGCCGACGGCGAAGAGGCCGTCCAGCACCTGGACACCGCCTGGGACCTGCTGCTGACCGACATCGTCATGCCCGGCATGGACGGCATCGAGGTGGCCCGCCAGGCCGCCGCCCGCGACCCGTCCCTGCGCATCATGTTCATCACCGGCTTCGCCGCCGTGGCCCTGTCCGCCCAGGACCGCGCGCCCGCCGGGGCCAAGGTCCTGTCCAAGCCCGTGCACCTGCGCGACCTGGTCTCCGAGGTCGAAAAGATGATGGCCGCGTAAAATTTTATGGCGCGGCTTGCGTCATCCGAAAGCCGCCGCTATACCCCCACACCTTCCCGCCCCGGACGCTTTTCGAAGCGCTTCAGGGCCGCTTTGGCGGACGCGTAGCTCAGCGGGAGAGCACCTCGTTGACATCGAGGGGGTCACAGGTTCAATCCCTGTCGCGTCCACCATTCCTCCTTTCCAAGGCGATCAAGAGTTTGAGCCTCGGTGCTGGCCGCTGGTTCTCGCGCGCGCGCCAGTATCGACCTGAAGTGGCGACTTCCCCGGCGTCGCAGCCGCTGAATCCTTGGCTTCCCGAAAGAACATTAGCGGAATCTCTGGAGCCGCCACCGCCCCACGCCCCTCGGCGCTGCTGGCCCGAGCCATGAGCCCTAACCATTACAGGTGGCTTCGATTATCCGCTTGGCGGCTGGACGAGCAGACCCGAGCGGGTGAACCCGTGCTGCTCGGTGATTCCGATCCTCATTCTACATTGATGTAAATATGGTTGACTCTCAACCTTCGCGGTCGTCATTCTGGTTTCCGCCCAACGAAGGGTTGCAAGTGGGAGGAAGGCGTCATGCTCAAGAGCGCCTCTATTCTGTCCGCCGCCGTCCTGGCCGCCGCTGGCCTGGCCGCTCCCGCCTCGGCCGCGACGTTCACCCCCAACCCGCTCAGCAACGTTACGTTCACGGGCAACCTGACCATTCAGCAACCTGGATCGATCGTCACCTGCGGCGTCACGCTGACGGGTTTCGTGCCTGGTGGCGGTAGCATGGTCGTGATTACCCAAGCCTTGTTCAGCGGAAGCTGGCAATGTAGCGCGCTGGTCGCGCCCACCGGACTGCCTTGGTACCTGCATCCGAACACCACAACTTCGGTCACGCTCCAGGGCATCGGCCTCAAGACGATGGTCGGATCCTGCAGCGGCACCGTGAATACCGGCTGGATCAACGGTTCGCCGGGCAAGATCGACTTCGTCGGCGTCACGATTCCGGGCTCGCCCGGCGCCTGCACCGTCACCGGCGCCCTCAACAGCTCGCCGTCGCTGACGATCATATGAGCCGCCTGGCGGCGGCTTTCAGGCCGCGCCCCACGACGCCAGCAGCGTCTGGGCGCGCCGCAGGTCGGGCGCGTCGAAGCCTTCCGTGAAGCGGGCGTGGACCTCGCCCAGCAGCTCACGCGCCTGGCGGGTCTCGCCCCGAGCGGCGCGTAGCCGGCCCAGGCTGATGGCGGCGCGCAATTCCCAGGTCAGCGCGCCTTCGCGGCGGGCCCGCTCCACGGCGCGGGTCAGGGTGACTTCGGCCAGGCCGGCGTCGCCCTTCAGCAGCGCGACCTCGCCCTGGACGCGCAGCAGTTCCGTCGCACACCAGCCGCCGTGCCGCTCGGCCCGCGCCGCCGGCTCGGCGACGACCGCCAGGGCCTCGTCCGCGCGGCCCTGGTCGAGCAGCAGCTGGGCCAGGTCGATCCGGTGCGGCGTGGCGAACAGGGCGTTGCGGGCCTCGTCCAGCGCCGCCAGGCCGGCGCGCAGCCGCGCCTCGCCGCGCGCCGGGTCGCCGCGCTGGACCGCCAGCTGGCCCTCCAAGGCGACGGCGCAGGCCAGGTAGGCCCTCAGGCCGCTCCTCTCGGCCTGGGCCTGGAGCTGGGCGATCAGCCGCTCGGCGGCGTCCAGGTCGTTCAGCCGCAGCGCCAGGGGGCATCCGCACCAGGTCAGGGCCAGGCACAGGGCCGCCGGATCGCCGCCGGCCTCGGCCTCGGCGGTCAGGGCCCGCGTGGTCCGCGCGGACTGGTCGAGCCGGCCCTGGGCCCAGAGCCCGGCCGCCACGGTCACCTGGGCGTAGACCGCGTGGATCGTGCCTTCGCGGATCATGTGGGCCTGGCGGACGGCGTCGATCTTCCCATACGCCGCCTGGCCGGCCGCGACGGCCTCGCCGTAGCGGGTCAGCAGCATCAGGGCGCTGCTCAGCACCGCCTGGGCCCGTCCCAGCGCCAGGCCGTCGCCGGTCAGGGTCGCCACGGCCACGGCGCGCTCGGCCAGGGCCAGGGCCTCGTCGAAGTCCTCGAAGCGATGGCGGATGGCCGCGAGGGCCAGCAGGGCCTGGAGCTGCCAGCCCAGTTCGTCGAACGCCTCGGCCAGGGCGCAGGCCCGGGCCAGGGCCAGCTGGGCGCGGTCGCTGGTGCTCTGGGTGTACATCAGCGCCAGGCCCAGGGCGCATTGCAGCACCATCTCGCGGCGCGTGCCGCGATCGGCGTCGCCCAGGGCGTCGACGGCCTTGGCCATCCAGTGGTGGCACTCGGGCAGCAGGTACATGTGCAGCAGGATCGGCGCCGAGCCCGCCGCCAGGGCGATGGCGACCGCCTCGTCGCCGTCGGGCCCGAACGCCCAGGCCAGGGCGGCGCGGATATTGTCGATCTCGGCGGCGACCACGGCCAGGAACGCGCCATCGGAGGCCTTCGCCGCGCTGTCCACCAGGTCCCGGCAATAGACCGCCTGCCGGCGGCTGGCGGCCTGGACCTCGCCATGTTCGGCCAGCTTGCGCAGGGCGAAGGCCCGGGTGGTCTCCAGCAGGCGCAGCCGCAGCTCGCCGTTGGCGAAGTGCGGGGTGACCAGGGACTTCAGCATCAGGCCGGTCACCAGGTCGGCGATCGTCGCCGAGTCCTCGGGCGTTTCGGCCGCGACGGCCGTGGCCGATTCCAGGGTGAAGCCGCCCATGAACACCGCCAGCCGCCGAAACAGGCGCTGTTCGGGCGCGCTGAGCAGCTGGTAGCTCCAGTCCAGGGTCGCGCCCAGGGTGCGGTGACGGGCCGGCGCCGCGCGACGGTCGGCGACTGCGGGCTCCAGCCGGGCGTCCAGCCTGGCCGCCAGGTCCTGGACCCCGAACCGCTCGACGCCGGCCGCCGCCAGCTCGATCGCCAGGGGCAGGCCGTCCAGCTCGCGGCCGATGCGCGCGGCGCTGGGCGCGTCGGCGTCGGTCAGGACGAAGCCGGCCACGGCCGAGGCGGCCCGTTCGGCGAACAGCTGGACCGCCGGAAAGGCCAGGGCCTGGGCGGCGGTGAGCCGCGGCGAGTCCGCCGGGCTTTCCAGCGACGGGACGCGGTGGGCCTGTTCGCCCTCGATCCGCAGCGGTTCGCGGCTGGTGGCCAGGATCCGCACGCCGGGCGCGTTCTCCAGCAGGCTCGTCGCGATGAAGGCGACCTGCTCGACCACGTGCTCGCAATTGTCGAACACCAGCAGCATGCGCTTGTCGCGCAGGGCGTTGACCAGGCCGGGCAGGGGATCGTCGGCGGGCATGACCAGGCGCAGGGCCTGGGCCAGGACGGTCGGCGCCAAGCGCGGATCGATGATCGCCCCCAGCTCGACCAGCCAGACGCCGTCGGGATAGGCGTCCGTCAGGTCCTCGGCCACGGCCAGGGCCAGGGCGGTCTTGCCGATGCCGCCGGGGCCGACCAGGGTCAGCAGCCTTCGCCTGTCGAGTCGCCGCCGCAGGTCGCCGACCAGCGCGTCGCGTCCGATCAGGCGGGGGGTCTGGGACGGCAGGTTGTTGGCCCCGCGCTCAGCCCCGGCGGTGGGGCGGGCGGGCGGCGCCAGGTCCTCGATGACGGTGACGGGCGCGACGAAGGCGTAGCCTTGCCCCGGCGTGTTGACGATGTAGCGGGCCCCCGCCTGGCCGTCGTCCAGCGCCCGCCGCAGGGCCGCGACATGCACGGTCAAGGTCCCGTCGATGACGTGGGTGTCGGGCCAGGCGCGCAGGGCCAGGTCCTGCCGGGACACCAGTTGGCCGGCCCGCTCGACCAGCAGGGTCAGGATGTCGAAGGCCCGCCCGCCCAGGCGAACCGGCCGGCCGTCGCGCAGCAGGGCCCGCTGGGCGGTCAGCAGGCGGAACGGGCCGAACGCGAAGCCGCTGGCGGCCGGAGCCGCGGTCACGTCAGCCAAGTTCGTCTCTCTCGATAGGTCGGGAAGCCAGGTGGCGCGAAACCTATGGCCGGGTCGGCGCGCTGTCCATGGCTCCCGGCGGCGATCACGCCGGATCGTGGGCGGTCGCCGCCGCCACGCCCTCCCATGCCGCCAGATCGACCAGCAGCGCCTGGGCGTGACCCCGCACCGCCTCGACCGCGTCGGCCCCCAATTGCAGCCGAAGCGGCGTCTTGTCCGCCTCCAGCGCCAGGACGATGGCGGCGGCCGCCTTGCGCGGATCGCCGGCCTGGGTCCCGTGCATGTCGTGGGCGAAGACGCGGGTGGGGCCGACGGTGTCCTGGTAGGAGTCCAGGATCGGCATGTGGCGCATGCCGGCCCCGGCCAGGTCGGTGCGGAACTGGCCGGGCTCGACGATCAGCACCTTGATCCCGAACGGCGCGACCTCCTGGGCCAGGGCCTCGGAAGCGCCCTCCAGGGCGAACTTGCTGGCCGAATAGGCCGAGAAGCCGGCGAACGACATCTGGCCGCCCAGGCTGGAGACGTTGACGATCGCGCCCGCGCGCTGGGCCCGCAGCACGGGCAGGGCGGCGCGGGTCACGGCCAGGGCCCCGAAGAAGTTGGTGTCCATGATGGCCCGCAGCTCGGCGTCCGGGGTCTCCTCCAGCGCCCCGACCACGCCGTAGCCGGCGTTGTTGACCAGGATGTCGATCCGGCCGAACCGGGCGACCGCCGCATCGACGGCGGCCTGGGCGTCGCCGGGCTGGTCGACGTCCAGCTTGGCGGCCAGCACCCGCTCCGGCGCCAGGGCGACCAGCGCCTGCAGCTTTTCGGGCGCGCGGGCCGTGGCCACCACGTTGTCGCCCAGCGACAGGGCGTGCTCGGCGAAGGCGCGGCCAAAGCCCGACGCGGCGCCGGTGATGAACCAGGTCTTGGGGGAGCGGGTCTGGGGGAGGGCGGTGGCGGTCATGGCGGGCTCCTTGTCGGCGGGGCGTTCCGTTTGAACGCCAGGCGAAGATCGCAGTCGATCGATCCGGCGATAAGATGGTTCAAATCGTACAGGTAATTCGATATCGTGCATGAATGGACCGAGAGCTGATCGCCCATTTCCCGGTGGTTCTGGCCGTCGCCCGCCGCGGCGGCTTCGGAGCGGCGGCCGCCGAGCTGGGCATGAGCCCGTCGGCGGTCAGCCACGCGGTCAAGACGGTGGAAGAGCGCCTGGGCCTGCCGCTGTTCGCCCGCACCACCCGCAGCGTCGCCCTGACCGAGGCCGGGGCCGGGTTCGTCGCCGCGGTGGGCCCCGCCCTGACCGAGATCGGCGAGGCGATCGAACGGCTGCGCGCCGCCAAGGGGCGGATCACCGGCGTGCTGCGCCTGAACGCGCCGCGCATCGCCCAGCGCATGGCGCTGACGGCGGTGATCGCCGAGATGGCCTGGCGGCATCCAGACCTGGTCATCGAGGTGACGTCCGACGACGGCCTGGTCGACATCGTGGCCGGCGGCTTCGACGCCGGCGTGCGGCTGGGCGAGATGATCGCCCAGGACATGACGGCCGTGCGCCTGACCCCGCCGTTCAAGGCGATCATGGTCGCGGCGCCCGCCTACATCCAGGCGCGCGGCGAGCCCAAGGCGATCGCCGACCTGGCCGGCCACAACTGCATCGGCTTCCGGCTGATCTCGACCGGCGGCGACTATGCCTGGGAGGTCCAGGAAGACGGCGTCGACACGGCGGTGAAGGTGCGCGGCAGCGCCCGGGTCACCGACCCGCTCTACGCCCGCGACCTGGCCCTGGCCGGGGTGGGGCTGGCCTATGTGTTCGAGCCGCTGGTGCGCGCGGACATCCGCGAGAAGCGGCTGCGCTGGGTGCTGGCCGACACGGCGATCGAGGAGCCGGGCCTGTTCCTGTACTTCCCACGCCGCGCCGCCCAGGCGCCCAAGCTGCGCGCCTTCATCGACACCGCGCGCGAGGTGTTGAAGCTCCGCGCCTAGCGCCTTGTCTTGCCGTCCTGTCTCTTGCCGCCTCGTCGGGGGCGAAATCGTGCAAGGCGGCGGCGCGATCCTGCGTCATCCTAGCCAGGCCGCCTTCCGGAGCCCGCCATGAGCGACGAGGACCATCCCCCCGAACAGCCCACCAAGCTCACCCGCAACAAGGCGGCGTGGGCGCGGGAGGGCAAGTTCCTGACCGGGCGGACCGCCAGGCCCGGCGCCGAACGCCTGCCGCCCGGCCAGAAGGAGACGCGGAACTGGCCGGTGCTCGACCTGGGTCTCAAGCCCGACATCCCGCGCGAGGATTGGAAGCTGCGGATCGAGGGCCTGGTCGAACGGCCGGCGGTCTGGGACTTCCAGGCCCTGCTGGCCCAGCCGCAGAGTGAGCCGGTCTCCGACATCCACTGCGTCACCACCTGGTCGCGCTACGACAACCACTGGAAGGGCGTGGCCACCGGCGACCTGCTGGCGGCGGTGCGCCCGCGCGACGAGGCGCGGTTCGTGGTGCTGCATGCGGCGGACGGCTACACGACCAACCTTGCGCTGGACGACTTCGCCCACCCCGACGCCCTGGTCGCCCACGGCTGGGAGGGTCGGCCCCTGACGGCCGAGCACGGCGGGCCGGTGCGCCTGGTCGTGCCGCACCTCTATTTCTGGAAGAGCGCCAAGTGGCTGAAGGCGATTGAGTTCCGCGGCGAGGATCAACCGGGCTTCTGGGAGGTGCGCGGCTACCACAATCGCGGCGATCCCTGGCGCGAGCAGCGTTATTCGGACTGAGAGAAAGCTCTGCCAGGGGAAGAGGTTACAGTGCTCAAGTTGTCTTTTCGACGTAATATAGCGGCGTCTGTGGCTGATCTGCCACACCCGAATTCACTTTTAACGCGTTGTCGTCGTGAGGTCGCTCCTACACCCGACCTCGAGACATTCACGTAGAGGGTTCACATCATGAAAATCCGGTTGCTGGCTGGCGTCGCGACGTTGGCGCTTTGCGCCGCGTCGGGCGCCTCCGCCCAAAGCGCATTGAGCGGATGGTACGTCGCCGGCGACGTCGGGTACCATACGACCGACGGCGTCAAGGGCGTCTCGTCCGTCAACGCCACGGACGGCCAACCTTACAAATGGACGTTCTCGGCCGATGACGACTGGGCCGCGTTCGGCCGTATCGGTTATCGCTTCACCCCCAACTGGCGGGTCGAAGGCGAATACGGCTATCGCAGCGGCGACATCAGCGGCGTCCGTGGTTCGGCCGGCCGGCCGCAGCCGCAGGGTCTCTGCACCGCCGGGGTCCTTCGCACCGCCGCCGCCCCGAAGTGCGGCGAGCCGGACGGCGAGCTGAAGGCCACCACCCTGATGGCCAACGTCATCTATGACTTCCTGCCCGACTCCCAATGGCGTCCGTTCATCGGCGCCGGTGTCGGTACGGCCTGGGTCCACAACAAGGTCTATGGCCAGCTGAGCGGCGTTCCCACCGCGGCGGCCCCGTACCAGAACACCAGCTTCGACGACGTCGACCAGGCCCTGGCCTGGCAGGGCCTGCTCGGTATCGCCTGGGATTTCGCGCCGAACTGGTCCCTGGACCTGACCGGCCGCTATCTGCAGACCGATGACCTGCAATGGGGTTCGGTGACCGCCAACGCCGGTGTTGGCCCGGGCACCCCCGGCATGATCACCGACGTCGGCACGTTCGAAGGCAAGTACAAGGACACCTCGCTGACGCTGGGTATCCGCTACACCTTCGGCTCGCCGCCGCCCCCGCCGCCTCCCCCGCCGCCTCCGCCCCCGCCGCCTCCCCCGCCGCCTCCGCCCCCGCCGCCTCCCCCGC
>NZ_AKKF01000215.1 GCF_000281955.1 Caulobacter sp. AP07
AAACGCACGTCGACCGTCCGCAGGCCCGTGATCCGGGTCATCGGCGCGGCCTCCTTGCGGGGACGTGGATGCAGCTCAAGATCGTCTCTCCAAGGCTTGTTCCCCACACCGTCCGCGGACACCGCACTCGATCGCTCGTCCGCTTCTCGATCCTCCCTGAAGGGAAAGTATCGCTACCAGTTCGCATGCTGACCTGAGGTCGGCGAACATATTTGAGGTTAAATTTTACTGATGCATAAACCTGATGTTCGGATGAGGCGATTGACCTGGCCACCTTCACTCCAACAGGCGAGCGACATCCTATTGCCGCATGTTCGTTTTGTATTTGATACACATATTCATATCTAAAATCATGTCAACGACGCGACACGCGGGAGCGCGAGAAAAATGGATGTTTCGGCGCGCGTCTTGGCCGAAGGACGATCAGGCCCCGACGAGCATATCCAGTGGGTGATCAAGGCCACTTCGCGCTCCCCCGCCCATCGGCTAGGCTTTCGCCTGTGAAACAAGGGGCGGCGGTAGTGAGCGCGACGAGCAAGGCAGGTACGGACGGCGACGAACAGCGCTATCGCGCCCCGGCGCTCGAAAAGGGCCTCGACATCCTCGAGCTGGTTTCAAGAGCGAGCGAGCCGATGTCGACCGGCATGATCACCCAGGCGCTGGAGCGTTCGACCGGCGAACTGTTCCGGATGATCCAGGTGCTGGAGCACCGGGGCTTCATCGAGCAGGTCGGCGGCGGCTATCTGCCGACAACCAGGCTGTTCGCGCTCGGCATGCAGCAGGCCCCGATCAAGTCGATCCTGGAGGTGGCGCTGCCGGCGATGCGCGACCTGGCCGAGACCACCGAGCAGAGCTGTCATCTGGCCCTGCGCACCGACGGCGACATCGTCGTGGCCGCGCGGATGGAATCGGCCAGCCTCATCGGGTTCTCGGTGCGCATCGGCTATCGCCAGCCGCTGGTGCTGACCGGGTCCGGCACGGTGCTCTACGCCTTCCAGACCCCCGAGACGCGGGCGCGTTGGGAAACCACCTTCGATCCGAACACGCCGGGCGACCGCCTGACCGCCTTCCGCGCGCGCGCCGATCGCGCCCAGGCCAACGGCTATGACGAGCATCCCAGCGACATCGTGCCGGGCATCGTCGATCTGGCGGCTCCGGTCCTACGCGGTGAAATCGCCGCCGCGGCCCTGACCATACCGTTCGTCCGCAAGGTCCCCCTGAAGGTCGAGCAGGGTCACGCCCTGCAGTTGGTCGGCGAAGCGGCCCGGCGGATCTCGGCCGAGCTGGCCTCTTCCGACGTCCGCGCCTAGCGGGGTCGCGCGGCGCCCTCGAGGGAAGGCCCATCGAGCGTCACGCGGCCGCCGGCGCGCACGAAGATCTCGCGCTTGACCTCGCCGCAGCGGATCGTGCGCTTGCCCGCCGTCGCACAGCGCAGCGTCACGCGTTCCAGCTTGCCGTCGCGCCAGAAGAGATCGACCTCGCCGGCGTTGCGGACCCTGACGCCCCGGATGGAGCCCTGGGGCCAGGCCGCCGGCAGAGCGGGCAGAAGGTCGATGATCTCGCCCTTGCTCTGGACCAGCATTTCCAGGATCGCGGCGGCGCCGCCGAAGTTGCCGTCGATCTGGAACGGCGGGTGGGCGTCGAACAGGTTGGGATAGGTCCGCTCGCGGGCCAGCAGCAGCCGCAGCACCTCATGGGCGTGGTCGCCGTCCTTCAGCCGCGCCCAGAGATTGATCCGCCAGGCGATCGCCCAGCCGGTGGTCTTGTCGCCGCGCGTCTCCAGCGTGCGCCTGGCCGCCGCCGCCAGGTCCGGATGCGTGGCCGGATCGAGCTGCCAGCTGGGATAGAGGCCATAGAGGTGCGAGACATGGCGGTGCTTGGGGTCGACGGCGACTGCGTCCCAGTCGTCCTTCCACTCCATCAGTTGCCCTCCGGCGCCGATCCGGGTAGGCGCCAGCCGATCCCGCGCCCGCGCCAAGTCTTCACCGAAATCGGGATCCAGGCCGAGGATCCGCCCCGCCTCGCGCGTATGGTCGAATAGGTCGCGCAGAATCTGCATGTCCATGGTGGGGCCCGCGCACAGCGTCGATCCGAAGCCATGGCGGTTTTCCGGAGACACCGACGGGCTGGTGACCAGCCAGCCGGTGGCGGCGTCGGTCTGCAGCGTGTCGAGGAAGAATTGCGACGCGCCCTTCATCAGCGGATAGGCGCGCGCCAGGAACCGCTTGTCGCGACCGTAGTCGTAGTGGTCCCACAGGTGGACGCACAGCCAGGCCCCGCCGGTCGGCCAAAGTCCGGCCTTGGCGTGGTCGAACGGGGCGGTTCCGCGCCACAGGTCGGAGTTGTGGTGCGCCACCCAGCCGCGCGCGCCATACATCTCTCGCGCCGTGACCGCGCCCCGTTCGGCGAGCTCGGCGATGAAATCGAACAGAGGCTCGGCGCACTCGGCCAGACCACCGGCCTCGGCCGGCCAGTAGTTCATCTGGGTGTTGATGTTGATCGTATAGTTGGAGCCCCAGGGCGGCTTGACCTGGTCGTTCCACAGCCCCTGCAGATTGGCCGGCTGGCCGCCGGGCCTGGAGCAGGCGATCAACAGGTAGCGCGCATACTGGAAGTACAGCTCCACCAGGCCCGGATCGTCAGTCGTCTCGTTGCGGGCGATGCGGATGTCGGTGGGCGCGCCGATATCGTCCTTCCCGCCAAGATCGAGACTGACACGGTCGAACAGCGCGCGGTGCGCGGCGGTGGCGGCGCGGGCCAGCTGATCGAAGGACTTGGCGGCGGCCTTGTCGATCTGGCCGCGCGTGATCGCGTCGGGATCGCCGCCCACATCGTCGTAGCGCCGATAGCTGGTCGCCATGGCCAGGTAGATCGTCGCCCGGCTGGCGCCGCGCACCGCGATCTGGCCGTCGGCGCCCTTTACCGAGCCTCCCTGGGTCACGACCCGCGCCCGGCCGCAATAGGTCAGCGCCCCGGAAACGCCGCCTTCGCCGTCGTTGTTGCGACCGGAGATCTTGAGGGTGTCCGGCCTCTCGACAACGATCTCCCGCACCGTCTGCGCCGGGGCCAGGGTCAGATCGAAGTCGAGCGCGCCGGGTCGGCTGGCCGTGAGCTCCAGGGCGATCACCTGATCGACCGGCGACGCCACAGCCCGTCGGCGATAACGGACGCCGTCGATCTCGAAGGTGGTTTCGGCCACGGCGTTGTCGATATCCAGCGACCGGCGATAGCCGCTGACCGCCCCCCTCGCCCCCGCCCAGCGGAGGCCGAGGTCGCCGAACGGCTGATAGGCCATTTCGCGCGGCGGCGTCGCCACCAGGGTCTCGTTGGCGCGTTGTTCGGCCTCGGCGAAGCGGCCCGCCGCGATCAGGGCGCGCACGGGCTCGAGGCCCTCGCGGGCGCGCGGATTGACCGGATCGTAGGGCCCGCCGCTCCACAGAGTATTTTCGTTGAGCTGCAGGCGCTCCGCCCACACGTCGCCGAAGATCATGGCCCCCAGCCGCCCGTTGCCGATCGGCAGGGCCTCGACCCACTCCTTCGCGGGCTGGTCGTACCAGAGCACGTGGTCGCCGCGCCCCTTCGGAGCCGGGGCGGCCATGGCGCGATCCAGTCCGAACGCCGCGGCGGCCGCACCCAGTTGTCGGCGTGTCAGGGTCTTGCGGGCCACGGTTAACTCCGACTAGGGCAGGATCCAGCGAAACGAACGAAACCTACCGCGAGCCTGGGTTGTTTCATAGATAAATTTCATATCCATTAGTGGTGGATCAATTCCATCCGAACGCCATGGAGCAAGATTTCATGAAACAACATTCGATACGCTCCGCGAATGATCCGAAGCGCCTGCGCCGGATCGCCGTCGCCGCGGGCGCGATATTGGTCTGCGCCTCCCCTGCCCTCGCCGCCGAGTGGATTCCCGTCTGGACCGCCTCGCCGACGCCCGACTTGCGGGACGGAGCGGGCGGCGTTTCGCGGGGCTTCAAGGATGAAAGCGTACGCCAGGACATCCGTCTGGCCGGCTCGGCCAACGCCCTTCGGCTTCGGATCAGCAACGAACTGGGGACGGCCCCTCTGAAACTGGAGGCCATGACCGTCCGGCGTGTCGGGGCCGCCGACCCGACGGTCCCCGTGCTGTTCGACGGCGCGGCTTCATTGACCCTGCCGCCGGGCGGAATCGCGATCAGCGACGAGGTGAATCTGGCCGCGTCCGCGCTCGCCGACCTCGCCGTCAGCGCCTACTTTCCCGAGGCCGTGGCTCCGGCCGTTCGCCGCACCGCCGTCCGCATCGCGCCGGGCCGGGTCGAGGTCGCCGACACCGCGTCTCTGTCGTCACGCCAGAACGTCATCTCGGCGATCTACGGCCAGGTGAACAAGGCTCCGAAGGTGGTCGTGGCCCTGGGCGACTCCATCACCGAAGGCTCCACCGCCACGTTGGGATCCAATCACGACTGGCCTTCCGTGCTGGGCCAGCGCCTGAACGCGGCCTGTCCGGGGGGCTATGTGGTGGTCAACGCCGGCATCAGCGGCAACAGGCTTCTGGATCATGGGCGCAGCCCCTCAGCCCTGGCGCGCCTGGATCGCGACGTGCTGTCCCTGCCGAAGGTCGACTATGTCGTGCTGCTGGAAGGCAT
The DNA here is from genome assembly GCF_000281955.1 of Caulobacter sp. AP07. Lineage (GTDB taxonomy): Bacteria > Pseudomonadota > Alphaproteobacteria > Caulobacterales > Caulobacteraceae > Caulobacter. The sequence continues at coordinate 4,629 of NZ_AKKF01000215.1, forward strand.
CAACGACATCCGCCACGGCGGCGCGCCCGACTTCAAGCCGGGGCGCAGCGCGCAAGAGGCGATCATGGCCTATCGGCAGATCGTCACGCGCCTGACCGACCATCGCATCACGGTGATCGGCGCCACCCTGACGCCGTTCGAAGGCTCCGATCGCTTCGAGCCCGTGGCTGAGGCCACGCGCCAGACGATGAACGCCTTCATACGCAAGAGCGGCCTGTTCGCCGGCGTCGTCGATTTCGACGCCGCGCTGCGCGATCCCGAGAAACCTCTGTCCATGCTGGAGGCCACCAGCCGTCCCGACCGGCTGCACCCTAGCGACGAAGGCTACGAGCGCATGGCGCGATCAGTCGATCTTTCCCTGTTCGGTTGCCACGCGAAAGAGAGGCGCTAAGGCCGTCTCGCCCTGCGGGGGAGATACTCAGACAATTTCAATAGCAAAATCCATATTCACTGATGAAGATAAATGTTGACGAGGAACGTTCGGCGCCTCCATTTCGATCACATATAAAAAAAAGGGGGGAGTAAAACATGCGTTCGAACAATTCGGTGCTGCTCGCATCGGTCAGCGCAATATGCCTGATGGCCGCCGCGCCGGCTCTGGCGCGACAAGCGCCGGCGGCGCCGGCCTCGGACAAGGAAGCGGGAGAGGCGGTCGCCGAGGTCGTCGTGACCGGCTTCAAGCAGAGCTACGCAAACGAGGTCCGCACCAAGCGAAACGCCATCGAGATCACCGACGGCATCTCGTCGGATGACCTGGGACGGATCCCGGACCTCAACATCGGCGAAGCGCTGCAGCGCGTGCCCGGCATCCAGATCAACCGCGAGGCCGAGGGCCGCGAAGCGACGGTCAACCTGCGCGGCCTGCCCGGCGAGTTCGCGCGCACCACGCTGAACGGCGTCGCCTTCGCCGAACCGATCCTTCAGTCCTCCACCCCGCTCGGCGCTTTCCTGTCGGACGTCTTCAGCGCCGTCCGCATCGAGAAGTCGCCCATGGCGCACGCCCAGGCCGGCGGCGTCAGCGGCAATATCGACTTGCAGGTCCAGGGCGCCCTCTCGCGCCGCGATGGCGGGCGGCTGAAGGCCTCCTACGACTACAACGAGCTCGGCGGCCGTGGGGAGCCCAGCTACACGTTGGGCTACAACAAGCACATCACCGACGATTTCGCGGTATTCGGCATCGCCGCGTTCAAGCATGAGAACTTCCGTCGCGACTCGGTGCTGTTCAACAGCTACGGCACGCTGAACACGACGCTGACGCCGGATCTGATCACCCGCTATGCCGACTACTACGCGCCGGCGGGTAGCTGCACGACCACCTACGCGTCCGTCTCGGGCTGCGTCGCGGTGGCCGGCGGCACGGGTAAGCTGGCCCAGACTGGCGTGCAGTACGTCGCCCAGAGCCGTCAATACACGCGCGTCAACATCGGCGACCAGTTCTCCGGCGCCGCCGGCGCCGAATGGAAGGTGAGCGACGAACTGAAGGTCGGCGTGACCGGCCTCTTTACCCGCCGCGTCCAGAGCAACACCAGCCAGAACTTCAGCACGGTCAGCTACTCGGGCACGGGGGCGAAGATCACGCCAACCGGCAACCTGCACCAAGGCGCCAACGGCTCCTACTACATCCAGGACTTCGACTTCTCCGGCGTCAATGTCGTCGAGGATTCGCGCCTCTTCCCGCAGACCCAGAAGGCCTGGAGCTTCAATCCGAGCGTCGAGTTCAAAAACGACCGCTGGCGCCTGTCGACGGTCGCCACGATCTCCGGCGCCAACAACGCCTCCGAGGAGCAGTACGTCACCTTCAACCGGGTCCAGGTGGCCGGGGGCAACGGCGTCAACGGCAGCTTCTCGAGCGGCGGCGGCGACTTCGAAAAGTATCGCATGGCGTTCAGCAACTCGGCGCCGCTGTTCAACGTCGACGGAAACCCGACCTGGATCCAGGGATCGGCGGCGAGCAGCAACGCCGATTTCACCAACTGGTACAATTCGCCGGCGGGCACGGCCAACCGGCTGCGCTTCCAGATCAGCGGAATTCAGGCCTACGCCAACAGCAAGATCAAGGCGATCCAGCAGGACGTCGAGCGACAGCTCGATTTCGGGCCACTGACGTCAGTTCAGTTCGGCGGACGCTTCGAACGCAACGACTACTCGTCGCGCGGCTCGAAGATCAACGCGGTCGGGATCCAGTCCCAGAACATCAAGGACAGCTATCGCCTGACCAGCCCCAGCGTCGACGACTTCTTCGGCGACTCGCTGCCGGGCATGAACACCAACTGGCGGATCACCGATGTCCGGGCGCTGTTCAAGGCCCTGCAGCCGGTCACGGCCTATGAGGGCGCGCCCCTTGCCTTCAACGGCTTCAACCAGACCCTCAACGACGATGTGAACATCGGCCGCTACAACTTCACCAGCCTGACCGACGTCGCCTCCGGCTATGTCGAAGGCAAATACGCCAGCGAGCTGTTCTCGATCCCGGTGCGCGGCTCGGTCGGCCTGCGCTACGAGCACACCGACAAGACCGTCGACACGCTCAACCGGATCCGCACCTCGACGACGACACTGGGCAGCCTCTCCGACTACGCCTACCGTCGCTATGAGGACAGCTATGGGCAGTGGCTGCCCTCGGCGATCGCCGTCTTCGACGTGACGGACGACTTCATCGTTCGCGCCGCCGCCTATCGCACCTATGTGCGTCCGCATCCGCGGCAGTTCTCGCCGGTCACCCTGGTCGGCACGCCGAGCGACTCCAACGTCATCACCGCCACCCTCGGCAACGCCGAGCTTCAGCCCTACACCGCCACGTCGCTGGACCTGTCGATGGAATGGTACAACCGGCCCGGCGGGCTGGTGTCGCTCACCATCTTCCAGAAGCGGCTGAAGAACTTCATCCAGCAGGTCAGCGGCGCCAGGGCGCTCTGCCCCGCGGACGGTGGCACACTGGGCCTGGGGCCGCTCAGCCTGCAGGGCGACCTCTGCTATACCAGCGCCGGTCCGGACGCGAGCGGCGACCTGCAGACCGTCAACTTGACCGGCTACATCAATTCGACGACGCCCTACACGCTACGCGGCGCCGAGTTCAACGTGCAGCAGAACCTGGACTTCCTGCCCGGCTTCTGGAGCAACTTCGGCGGGGCGTTCAACTATGCCTACACCGTCGTAGACGGCGCCGGGCCGACCGGCGCGAAGGTGTCGCTGCCAGGAATCTCCAAGCACAACTTCAACGTCATCGGCTACTACGAGACCGATCTGTTCGGCGTGCGTCTGACCTACAACTACCGCACTGACTATGACGTGCCGGACGCGGCCATCTTCGGCTTCGGCGGCGCCGCGCGGCGGGTCATGGCCCGGGGACAATTGGACGGCTCGGCCTCGTTCAACCTGAGAGAGGGCACGAGCATCTCAGTCAGCGCCTTCAACATCACCAACGCCGTCCGCCAGGAATATCAAGGCGTCGAGGCGATGGCGCGTCGACAGGACTATGACGGCCGCACCTACCGCATCGCACTGAACATGCGGTTCTGACCGTTCGGGAAGACGTTAGCCGGGCTCCGTCCCGGCTAACGCGCTCGGACGTACAATCCTGATCCATTGAAAGTAGGCGCCATGACGATCGCGCGCCGGTCCGCCTTGGAGCTCCGTGTCTCGGCCGCGGCGGTGACGGGCAGGAGATGAAAGGTCGTTGACATTAAAGTTTACGTCGTAATAGATAATTCTCACGACAACGCAGATTGTTCGGGGAGGAAACTATGAAGACGGGTCTCAACGGCTCGGCCATGTTCGTCGTCACGACGCTGGCCGGCCTGTCCATCGGCGCCGCGGCGCAAGCCCAGACCGCGCCGGGTTCGGCCAAGGCCGGCGACAACGTCGCCATCGAGGAAATCATCGTCACCGCCCAGAAGCGCGACGAGCGCCTGCAGGACGTGCCGGTGTCGGTCGCGGCCTTCGGCGAAAAGGCCCTCCAGGCCGCCAAGATCGACAGCGGCACGGAGATCGCCCGCCAGACGCCCAATCTGCGCGTCTCGGTGCTGGGCAACGAGTCCCAGCCCAAGTTCGCCCTGCGGGGCATCTCGACCTCGGAGTTCAACCTCAACGCCGTCTCGCCGACCGGCGTCTTCTATGACGAGGTCTATATCGGCGCGCAGTACCTGGGCGGCGCGGCGACCTTCGACGTCGAGCAGATCGAAGTGCTGCGGGGGCCGCAGGGCACGCTGTTTGGCAAGAACACCACGGCCGGGGCGGTCAACTACATCTCCCACCACCCGACCTTCCAGCCTGCAGCCGAAGTGACCGCCGGCTACGGCTCCTACGATTTCATCGAGTTCAAGGGCGTGGCCGAGGTCCCGCTCGTCGCGGACCGGCTCACGGCCCGCATCGCCTTCGACACCGCCCATTCCGGCGGCTACATCGAGAACGTCAATCCGGCGATCAGCGACCGTTCCAACGTCGACCGCACGGCCGGCCGCCTGACCCTGGCCTACAAGGACGACGCGGGGTTCAAGGCGACCTTGCGCCTCTTCCACACCGAGTCCGACGCCCGCGCCATCGGCGTAATCAACGAGGGCCTGGGGGCCGGCGGCCTCAACGCCCTGGGCCGCGACCCGCGCGTCAATCCCTATACCGGCGCGCGGATGAGCGCCCACCAGATGGCCACCGACCGCGACGGCAAGCTGGAGGTGCGCGGCACGGGCGGCTACCTGACCCTGACCAAGGACCTGGGAGCGTTCACGGTCACCTCGATCACCTCGCACCTGAAGGGACGCTTCCTGAACAACGTCGACGCCGACGGCACGATCGACAACCTGCTGCACATCGACTTCAAGTCACGCAACAAGGAGACCAGCCAGGACCTGCGCATCGCCACCAACGGCGACGGGCCGCTCAACTGGATCGCCGGCGTCTACTATTTCCGCGACGATATCGGCATCGACACCACCTACACCATCTTCGGCGGCCCGCCGATCGTGCCGATCCTCGGCCAGACCTACGACCAGCGCCGCACCTCCTACGCGGCCTATGTCGACGGAACCTTCGACTTCACCGACACCCTGACCCTCTATGGCGGCCTGCGGTACACCGACGACAAGGGCCGGATGAGCAACTTCCAGGTGACCCCGGTCATCGCGCCCCAGCCGAACCTGACCTATCACGACGCCAAGCCCACCGGACGGATCGGCCTGCGCGCCAAGGTCACCCCCGACATGATGGTCTATGGCCAATTCGCCCGCGGCTACCGCAGCAGCGCCTTCAACGGCGGAGCCCTGACCAACGTCGCCGACCTCAATGTCGCCGACCCGGAAAAGCTCGACGCCTATGAGCTGGGCCTGAAGTCGCAGTGGTTCGACCGCCGCCTGACCTTCAACGCCTCGGCCTTCCTCTACAACTTCTCCAACCAGCAGTTCATCAACCTGGTCGGGGTCTCCAACCAGCAGCTGGTCAACGCCGGCCGCTCGCGGATCAAGGGCGTGGAGTTCGAACTGGTCGGCCGGCCGACCGAGCGCCTGACGATCAATGCGGGCCTGGGCCTGCTGGACGCCAAGTACAAGACCCTGGTGCTGAACGGCGCCAACCTGTCGGGCAACGACCTGATCGAGGCCCCGCCCTACAGCCTCAACTTCGGCGGCGACTACCGCATCCCGGTCGGCGACGGCGCCATCACCCTGCACGCCGACGCCGCCCATGTCGGCTCGCAATACTTCCAGGCCTCCAACACGCCGCTGTCGCGGGCGGACGCCTTCTGGGACGTGGGCGCGCGGATCGCCTACGCCGACCCTTCCGGCCGGTACGAGCTGTCGGTCTACGGCAAGAACCTCGGCGACAACCGCGAGGTCACCGGTATCGTCCTGGACGCCACCAGCCAGACGAAGTTCGCCACCGTGCCCAATCCGCGGCGGTTCGGCGTCGAGCTGACGGCCAGGTTCTGACGGAGGCGACGCCCATGGAAGCTCTCTTCACCCTCACCAGACCCGATGGCGAGCAACTGGCTTGCTATCGCTGGTCGAACGGCGCGCTCCCCCGCGCCGTTCTGGTGGTCGCCCACGGCATGGGCGAGCACGCCCGCCGCTATCGGCCGGCCCTGGCCCAGCTGGTCGATAGCGGCGTGGCCCTCTACGCCCTGGACCATCGCGGCCATGGCGCGACCATCACGCTCAACGGCCGGGAGGCCGGCGACTTCGGCCCCGGCGGATTCGACGCCGTGGTCGAGGACCTGGCGGCCCTGGTCGCGCGGGCCCGGTCGGAAAACCCGGACCTGCCGCTCTTCCTGCTGGGCCACAGCATGGGCTCGTTCATCGGCCAGGCCTTCCTGATCGAGCACGGCGACCGGATCGACGGCGCGGTGCTGGTCGGCACCACCGACGTCGAGCTGCTGGCCCAGGGCATGGCCAGCGAGCCCGACGTCCTGGCCGCCCTCAACCGGCCGTTCGAGCCGGCCCGCACGCCGTGCGACTGGCTCAGCCGCGACGAGGTCCAGGTCGACCTCTATCTCAACGATCCGCTGTGCGGCTTCTCGCTGGTTCCCGACTCGATGGTCTCGCTGCTGTCGCAGGGCGCACGCCTGTCCGACCCCGCCCAGATCGCCAGGATTCCCAGGAGCCTGCCCTTGTACGTCCTGGTCGGCGGCCGCGACGTCCTGACCACGGCCTTCGGCAAGCTCGAGCCCCTGGTCAAGCGCTATCGCGCCGCGGGCCTGGACCCGGTCGTCGCCCTCTATCCCGAGGGCCGCCACGAGATCCTCAACGAGACCAATCGCGACGAGGTGGTGACGGCGCTCAAGGCCTGGCTCGACGCGGCGTTCCAGACGGCGCGGACGAGCGTTCGGATCTGAGATGTCTTCACGGCCCGGACCTTACGACCTGCTGGTGATCGGCGGCGGCGTCAACGGCGCGTCGATCGCCCGCGCCGCCGCCGTGGCCGGCCGTAGCGTCCTGCTGGTCGAGCAGGGCGACCTGGCCCAAGCCACGTCCTCGGCCTCGACCAAGCTGATGCACGGCGGCCTGCGCTATCTCGAATATTACGAGTTCAAGCTGGTCGGCGAAGCGCTCAAGGAAAGGGCGATCATGCTGCGCATGGCCCCACATTTGGTGCGGCCCCTGGAGTTCCGGCTGCCGCATGCCGCCGGCACGCGTCCCTGGTGGATGGTGCGGCTGGGCCTGTGGATCTATGACCTTCTGGCTCTGGGCGGCGGCCTGCCCGCCTCGCGCGGCGTCAGGCTGGACGACCCGGCGATGCGCGACCACGGGGGACGCGGGTTCAGCTACTGGGACGGCTGGGTCGACGACGCGCGCCTGGTGGCGTTGAACGCGGTCGACGCGCGGGAGGCCGGCGCCGAAATCCGCACCCGCACCCGCCTGATGTCGGCCGAGCGCGGTCCCCAGCTGTGGACGGCCAGGCTCGAGGACGCCGCCGGCCCACGCGTCGTGACCGCCAGGACGATGATCAACGCCGCCGGCCCCTGGGTGGCCCGCGTGCTGCGCGACGAACTGGCGATCGAAGGCGGCTCCAAGGTGCGGCTGGTCCGCGGCAGCCACCTGATCCTGTCGCGCCGCCTGGCCGGCGACCATGCCTGGCTGCTGCAACAGCCCGACGGCCGCGTGGTGTTCGCCATTCCCTATCTCGACGACTTCACCCTGGTGGGCACCACTGACATTCCCGTCGACCGGCCCGAGGACGCGGCCATCTCGCGGGACGAGGTCAACTACCTGCTCGGCGCCGTGAACCTCTATCTGCGCGAGCCGGTCGCCGCCGACGAGATCGTCAGCGCCTACGCCGGCGTGCGACCCCTGTTCGACGACGGCGCAGGCGACGCCAGCGCCGTCACCCGCGACTACCGACTGGAGCTGGACACCGACGGCGCGCCGCTGCTCAGCGTGTTCGGCGGCAAGATCACCACCGCCCGCCACCTGGCCGCCGCCGCCCTGGAGCGGCTCGGCATATCCGGCGGCGACACGCGTCGGCGCCCCTTGCCCGGCGGCGATATCGACGACTTCGAGGCCTTCCAGGACGAGGTCGCGCGGCGTTGGCCCTTCCTGGAGGCGGCCACGGCCCGCCGCCTGGCGCGCGCCTACGGGACCCGGGTAGGACAGGTGCTGGGCGAGGCCCGCGATCACGCCGGCCTGGGCGCCGACTTCGGGGCCGGCCTGACCGCCCGCGAGATCGACTATCTGATGGACGCGGAGTGGGCCCGCGACGCCGAGGACGTGCTCTGGCGGCGCTCCAAGCTTGGGGTGAGGCTGACGGCGACGCAGGTCGCGGCCGTCCAGACCTATATCGACGGGCGGACGGCATGAGCCGGCGCGGCGTCGTGGCCATCGACCAGGGCACGACCTCGACCCGCGCCATCCGGTTCGGGCCGGATCGCCAGGTCCAGGCGACCGCGTCGCGCGAACTGGCGTCCCGCTATCCCCGGCCCGGCTGGGTCGAACAGGATCCGGAAGTCATCTGGGCCGACGCGCTGGCGACGCTCCGCGAAGTGGTCACCGACGACGTCGCGGCCATCGGCCTGACCAACCAGCGCGAGACGATCGTCCTTTGGGACCGCAAGACCGGAAAGCCCCTGCACGACGCCATCGTCTGGCAGGACCGCCGGACGGCCGAGCTCTGCGCCGATCTGATCGCCGACGGCCTGGAGCCGGAGGTCCGCGCCAAGACCGGCCTGCTGCTGGATCCCTATTTCTCGGCGACCAAGCTCTGCTGGCTGCTCGATACGATCGAGGGGGCCCGCGCCCGGGCCGAGCGTGGCGAGCTGGCCGCCGGCACGATCGACAGCTTCCTGCTCTGGCGACTGACCGGCGGCGCGGTCCACGCCACCGACGTCACCAACGCCGCGCGCACCTTGCTCTACGACATCGGCCGGCATCGCTGGGACGAGGACCTGGCCAAGCTGTTCGACATCCCCCTGGCCATCCTGCCGGAGGTGCGGGCCAACGCCCATCTGTTCGGCGAGACCGATCTGTCCATCGTCGGAAGGCGCATCCCCATCGCCGGCATGGCGGGCGACCAGCAGGCCGCCCTGATCGGCCAGGGTTGCTTCCGACCGGGCATGGCCAAGTCGACCTATGGCACCGGCTGTTTCCTGCTGACCCACATCGGCGGGGCCCCGACCCTGTCGAGCAAGCGCCTGCTGACCACCCCCGCCTATCGCATCGGCGACGAGGACGCCTATGCGATGGAGGGCTCGATCTTCATCGCCGGGGCGGCCATCAAATGGCTGCGCGACCGCATGGGGCTGATCGGCGACGCGGCCCAGACCGCCGCCCTGGCCGCCAGCGTTCCGGCTGGCCACGGCGTCCACCTGGTGCCCGCCTTCGTCGGCCTGGGCGCCCCGCACTGGCGCACGGACGTGCGGGCCACGATCAGCGGCATGACCCTGGACACCGGCGCGGCCCACATCGCGCGCGCGGCGCTGGAAGCGGTCGCCTATCAGACCTGCGACCTGGTCGACACGATGACCGCCGACGGGATCGCGCCGCCCGCCCTGCTGCGGATCGACGGCGGCATGGCCGCCAACGACTGGTTCGCCCAGTACCTGGCCGACATGCTGGATCTGTCGGTCGAGCGTCCCGCCAACCATGAGACCACCGCCCTCGGCGCGGCTTATCTGGCCGGCCTGACGACCGGCCTGTGGAGCGCGGGGTCCGCCCCGTCACAGGACCCGCCGCCCCAGCGCTTCGAACCGCGCCTGACGGCGGCCGCGCGGTCCAGCGCTCTCGACGGCTGGCGCGCCGCCGTCCGCCAGGTGCTGGCCGCATGACCCATCCCGCCAAGATCGGAGACACCATGCCCCAGGCGCCCCACCCGCCCGCCGCCCGCCTGGCCGACGTCGCGCGACCCGACGGGCGAGAGGGCGCCGTCGCGCTCTCGATCGGCGACCAGGTCCTGACCTACGCCGAACTCGACGCCCGGATCGACGCGGCGCGCGGGGCCTATCGCGACCTGGGGCTGGAGCCCGGTGACCGCGTGGTCCTGCTGTTGCCGACCTCGGTCGAGTTCATCGTCGCCTATTTCGGGGCCCATCGCGCCGGGCTGGTCGTCATTCCGCTCAACCCGCTGCTGGGTCAGGAGGAGGTTGCCTATATCCTGGCCGGCATGCAGCCGGCCCTGGTGGTCGCCGCCGGGGCCGAGGCGCCCTTCCCGGTGCTGGGCCTGCTCGACGGCCTCCTGGAACAGGCCGGCCTCCGGGCCCGGCTGGCGCGCTACGATGGCGGCTCGAGCTTCGACCTAGCCATGGCCCGCGCGCCCGCCGGCCTGGCCCCCGCCCCGCGCGCCGATGACGACGAGGTGCTGATCCTCTTCACCTCCGGCACCTCGGGCAAACCCAAAGGCGCCTCCCACGCCCAAGCCGCGATCATGGCCAACGCCCGGCACGCCAACGCCGTCTTCGGCCTTGGCCCGGACGACGTCCTGACCTGTCCGCTGCCGCTGTCCCACGTGTTCGGCCAGATGGTGGTGATGCTGGGCGGCCTGCTGGCCGGAGCCGAACTGAATCTCGTGCCGCGGCCGGCGCCGGCCGCCGTGTTCGCCGCCCTGACCGCCCGGCGGACGACCTTCCTGGCCGCCGTGCCGACCACCTTCGCGGCCCTGGCCGAGATGGCCCGGCAGGACCCCGGCGCGGCGAGGGCCGCCGGCGCGACCCTGCGCACCGCCCTGGCCGGCGGCGCGCCCCTGCCGGCGGCGACCGGCGCAGCCTTCGAGACGGCCTTCGGCGTCCCCGTCCACCAGGGCTACGGCATGACCGAGGTCGCCTGCTGCATCGCCCTGTCCGCCCCGCCCGCCCCGGCGACCGGCGGGGTGGGACCGATCTGCGCGCCGCTGTCGGCCCGTATCATCGACGCGGCCGGCCACGAGGCCGAGGAGGGCGAACTGGAGCTCTCGGGCCCCAACCTGTTCCGCGGCTACTACATCGACGGCCAGTTGCAGCCGCGCGGCGACGGCGACGGGTTCGCCACCGGCGACATCGTGCGCCGGGACGCCGACGGCGAGATCTTCCTCTGCGACCGCAAGAAGGAGCTGATCATCCGCAACGGCTACAACGTCTATCCCTCGGAGGTGGAGGCCGTGCTGGCCGACCATCCCGACGTCCTGCTGGCCGCCGTGATCGGGGTGGACGACCCGGTCGTCGGCCAGGAGGTGGCGGCGTTCGCGGCCCTGCGCGAGAACGCCACCGCGTCGCCCGCCGCCCTGGCCGCCTGGTGCCGGGCCCGGATCGCGCTCTACAAATATCCCCGCCTGGTTGCTATCCTTCCAACTCTGCCTACCAATGCGACGGGAAAGATCATGAAGCGCGCGCTCGATCCGGCCCTGCTCGCGCGGGTGGATACCGTCTGAGTTGGGATTGAGCCTCGTGGTCGTAACGCTTCCTCAGTCCGCCGCGCCCAAGCGCCGAGGTCGCCCGCCGGCCGATCCCGCCGCCCTGGCGGCCACCTCGCAGGAAATGAAGGCCACCATCTGCGTGGCCGCTCTGAAGCTTTTCGAGCAGGGCGGCGTCGAGGCCGTCAACATGCGCGACATCGGCAAGGCGCTGGGCGTCTCGCCGATGATGGCCTATCGCTACTTCCCCAGCAAAGACCACTTGCTGATGGAACTGCGCATCCGGGCCTTCAGCCGGTTCGCCGCGTCGCTGGCCCGCTGGCGGCGCCGGGCGCGGGCGCCCGAGGAAGCCCTACCCCTGGTTTGCGGGGCCTATCTGATGTTCGCCTACGCCCATCCGCACGACTACCGTCTGATGTTCGACATGTGGGCGTTCGAGGATGTCGCGACCATGAAGGCCGAGTTCGGCGAGAAGCTGCGGCGCCAGTCGGCGTCGTGGCTGGAGATCCAGGGCGCGATCAGCGACCACCTTGGCGATCACGCCGACAAGATCGACCTGGGCCAGTCGACCGACATCGTCTGGAGCACGCTGCACGGGGTGGCTTCACTGCACCTAGCGCGCAAGTTCGTGTTCGGCCGATCGATCAGGCAGTTGGCGAGGCCGACCATCGCCGCGATCGTGGCCGGCGTGACGGCCCGCCGCATCTAGCGTCTGGTTCCTGGATCGCTCGATCGTCGCCCCGAAGCATACATATATAGTTTACATTGTAATGTTTAAATGAGGTCCAGATCATGGTTTCCACTTTGAGCGGCCGAACCCTCTTCATCAGCGGTGGTTCCCGCGGTATCGGCCTGGCGATCGCGCTGCGAGCCGCCCGCGACGGCGCCAATGTCGCGATCGCCGCCAAGACGACGACGCCGCATCCGTCCCTGCCTGGCACCATCCATTCGGCCGCCCAGGCGATCGAGGAGGCTGGCGGCAAGGCGTTGCCACTGGTTTGCGACATCCGCGACGAGGCCCAGGTCGAGGCGGCGATCGCCGCCACCGTGGATCGCTTCGGCGGGCTGGACATCTGCATCAACAACGCCAGCGCCGTGCGACTGACGCCGATCCTCGACACCCCGATCAAGCGCTTCGACCTGATGCACCAGGTCAACGCCCGGGCCACATTCCTGGTCACCCAACAGGCCCTCCCCCACCTGCTGAAATCGACCAACCCCCATGTCCTGGCCATCTCGCCCCCGCTCCTGATGGAGGAGCGCTGGTTCGCGCCGCACGTGGGCTACACCATGGCCAAGTTCGGGATGAGCATGGTGATGCTGGGCGTGGCCGGCGAGTATCGCGGCCGGGTCGGCGTCAACGCCCTTTGGCCGCGTACGGCGATCGACACCGCGGCCATGGCCGAGTTCAGGGACCATCTGGCGGTGGACGCCCTGCGCTCGCCCGACATCGTCGCCGAGGCCGCCTGGCGCATCATGACCTCGGACGCCCGCGCCACCACCGGCAACTTCTTCATCGACGACGAACTGCTAGCCGCGCACGGCGTCACCGACCTGTCGGCCTACAGCCCCGCCGGCGTCGCCGACATTGACCTGACACCGGACGTCTTCGTGCCCAGCCTGCGCCAACTGCGCGGGCTGTCCGATCCCCGCAACCCCTACGCCCACGACCTGGATGGCGCGGCTTGATATCGTTGGTCCAATGCCTCGCCCATCGAGAAACGGGCGGCTCTGGCCTCCCGTTTCGTGCGCTTTCGGCGCCTGTTCCTCCTTTGATCCCGAATCTGCGGACCCAATCCCGATTGTTGAAGGGGTGACGCCCAGCGGGACCATCGAGACGGTCTGGCGGACGCCGCCAGCCTGATCTTCGCCACCGTCTCCGAACTGCTCGCCCAGGACGTCGAGCTCCATCCCAGCGCCGTCATGGCCGCCAAGCTCGCGCGATGACCGTGGAAGGGGCGCTCGGAGAGAAAATCCTCACCGGCGTTACCTTCGAGACCCTCCCGTCGAACCTCTGCTTAGACGCGCCAAACAGGACGTCCGCCGGTCGCTTCGCACCGGAGCATTCAAGGAGAATCCATGTCGGATCGTATGATGTCCACGCTGGTGGCTGGCGCTCTCGCCACCGCCCTCGGCGCCCTCGCCACCGTCCCCGCCAACGCCGAGCAATTCACGGCGCATCAGAAGAAGATCCAGGCCGCCAATACCGTCAAGGTGAAGTCGGGCAAGGTCGAGCCCTGCTTCGGCGTGGCGCTGAAGGGCCACAACGACTGCTACGCAGGCGCGGGCACCTCGTGCGCGGGCACCAGCACCGCCAACTATCAGGGCAACGCCTTCAAGCTCGTGCCGACCGGCGCCTGCACGGCCATCACCACCCCCCATGGACCGGGCAGCCTGACGCCCAAGGCCTAGGCTTGAGGAGGCGACCGGGCTTCGGCCCGGTCGTCCTCTTTCCCCAAGACGCCGCGAAGGTCCGCCATGTCCAAATTCCCACCCGCTCGGGTCCGCGCTCAGATGCCTTGTCGCGCCGGCGTCGGCCTCAAGGCCGAGCACCTGCGCACGATCCTGGAAACCGATCCCGACGTCGGCTTCTTCGAGGTCCACGCCGAGAACTACATGGGCGCGGGCGGTCCGCCGCACCGGTATCTCACGGCAATCAGGGAGCGGTATCCGCTGTCGGTGCATGGCGTTGGTCTGTCGATCGGCGCGGACCGTCCGCTCGACCAGGACCACCTTCGCCGCCTGCGACAGCTGGTCGATCGATATCGCCCGGCCCTCTTCTCCGAACATCTGGCCTGGTCGAGCCACGACGCCGGCTTCCTGAACGACCTGCTGCCGCTGCCCTATACCGACGAGACCCTCGCCCGCGTGATCAAGCATGTCGATCAGGCGCAGGAGGCGCTGGGCCGCCAGATCTTGCTCGAAAACCCGTCCGCCTATCTGGCCTTCGCCGAAAGCACCTACGCCGAGCCCGAGTTCATCGCCCAGGTCGCGCGCCGAACCGGATGCGGCCTGCTGCTCGACCTCAACAACGTGCATGTCTCGTCGATCAATCAGGCCTGGGATCCGATCGCCTATCTGGACGCCTACCCGCTCCGGCAGGTCCAGGAAATCCATCTCGCGGGCTTCGCCCCCGACGCCGACGAGCAGGAACGACCTCTGCTGATCGACGCACACGACCGCCCGGTCTCGCACGCGGTCTGGACGCTGTTCGCCGGCGTCGTCGAACGCATCGGTCCCGTCCCGACCCTGATCGAATGGGACACGGACCTGCCGGACTGGCCGACGCTGAAGGCCCAGGCCGACCAGGCCGACCGCGTGATGGCCAGCGTCCTCCGGTGGCTGGTTCTCGAACCGTCCAGCCGCCCGGCCGCCCTCCCCTGAGGAACCAGACCATGCTCAGCCGAGGACACACCGACACACCCTTCGCCATGCGGCTGGCCGCGTTCGCCGAGGCGCTGCTGGATCCCACAATCCCGCCGCCGGAGGGCCTCATCGGACCGGACGGCCGCCCCAGCGCCAAGCGCTTCGCCGTCTATCGCAACAACGTCGTGCTGGGTCTGGTCGAGACGCTGAAGGCGGCGTTCCCCGTGACGCGGCGCCTGGTCGGCGACGACTTCTTCGCCGGTATGGCCCGAGTCCATGTGGCCCGGGCCCCACCGGCCTCGCCCGTCATGCTCGACTATGGCGCGGAATTCGCCGACTTCGTCGGCCGCTTCGAGCCCGCGGCGACGCTGCCCTATCTCCCGGACGTCGTCCGGCTGGAACGAGCCTGGACCGAGGCCTATCACGCCGCCGAGGCGCTGCCGCTGTCGCCAGGCATGCTGACCGAAATTCCCCAGGAAGACCTGCTCCGCGCGCGGCTGCTTCTCCACCCGTCCGTCCGCATGGTGCGATCGGCCTTTCCGGTAGTCGAGATCTGGCGGATGCATGACCAGGTCGAGGCGCTGCGTGGTGTGGATCTCGGTCGCGGCGGAGAGGACGCCCTGATCGCGCGGCCGAAGCACGATGTCGAGCTGAGGTCCCTGCCGCCCGGAGCCGCCGACTTCGTCGAAGCGCTGCTCGCACGCGCCACGATCGGGGAAGCCCTGGCGCGAGGCCTCTCGGCGGATTCACGTTTCGACCCGGCCGGCGGGTTGATCGGACTAGCCCGGGCCAACCTCATCGTCGGCGTCGGCGTCGGCGTCCGGCGCGACGATGCGACGACGTCGTCGGAGGCCGCATGAGCCCTCGCCATCTCCTCGTCGACCGCTCGGCCCGAAGGGTTCGAGGCGCCGTCGACGGCGTCGCGAAGCTGGCGACCAGGGTCGCCCCGCCGCTGATGCGCCTGGCCCTGGCCCTTCCCTTCCTGCGCTCCGGCCTCACTCGCTGGGACGGGTTCCTGGTCCTGTCTCCCGGCACGTCGTACCTCTTCGAGGACCAGTTCAAACTTCACGTCCTCGGCGCGGAATACGGCCTTCCCGTCCCGGGTCAGCTGGCCTGGCTGACGGCCTGCGCCGAGATCGCCCTGCCGGTCTTGCTGCTCGTCGGGCTGGGCACACGGTTCGCCGCCCTGGCCCTGCTGACCATGACGGCGGTGATCCAGTTGGTGTTTCCCGACGGCTGGGCGAATTTTCATCTCTATTGGGCGGCGCTTGCCCTTGGGATCACCACCACCGGCCCAGGCGCCCTGTCGATCGATCGCTGGATTGATCGCGCCGTCGCTCGCCCCTGAAAGTCCAACGGCCAAGCCGATGACCAGCGACAGAGAACCACGCCTGCGCCTCGTCACCTCCGATCTCGATCCGGATCGGACGGACACTGGCGCACGCGATATCGACTGGACCATCCTCATGGCGCGCGCCCAGGATGGCGACAAGGCGGCCTATCTGCGCCTGCTGCGGGAGATCACACCCTATCTGAGATCGCGCGCGCGGCGATGGCACAAGGACGCGTGGGACATCGAGGACACGGTGCAGGATATCTTGCTCACCCTGCATGCCATCCGGCGCACTTACGACCCGTCACGACCGTTCGGCCCCTGGCTGGTCGGGATCGCCGATCGCCGCGCGATCGACCGGCTGCGACGCCTGGGCCGCACGACGCGCCGGGAAACCGAACTGGACATGGAACACGAGGCCCTGGCCGCCCCGCCCGAGACCGACGTCGTTCTGGACCGGGGCCGTCTAGAGGAGGCGATCGGCAACCTGCCGCCGGTGCAGCAGAAAGCCGTCAACCTGCTCAAGCTCGGGGAGATGTCGTTGAAGGACGCGTCTTTGGAGACGGGGCTTTCCGTGGCGTCCCTCAAGATGGCGACGCATCGCGCGCTTCAGAGCTTGCGCGCCATGCTCGCGGATCGGAAGGATTCGTGATGGACACCTCCGACCTCGTCCGTTCGCTCGCGGAAAGCGCCGCGCCGGTCAGGCGCCTGCGCCCCCCGCTGGTGCGCGCGGCGATCTGGCTGGCGCTCGCCGCCGGGCTGATGACCCTGATCACCCTTGGCCATGGCCTGCGTCCGCAGTTCGCCGAACGCATGCGCGACACGATCTTTGCTCTCAACATGGTGTCGTGCCTGTTGACCGGCGTGCTCGCGACCATCGCCGCCTTCCTGGCCAGCTTGCCCGACCGATCCCGCTGGTGGCTGTTGCTGCCCGCGCCGCCCCTCGTCGTATGGCTCGCGACGATCGGCTATCAGTGCTTCGCCGGATGGGTCCCCGTCCCGCCGGGCGCCATCACGGTCGGCGCGGCGTCCGGTTGCCTGTCCACCCTGGTCCTGATGAGCCTGCCGCTTTCGGTGCTGATGCTAGCCATGCTGCGCTACACCGCCGCTCTGCGGCCGACGCCCGTGATCCTGATGGGCAGCCTCGCGGTTTCCGCCATCACGGCGACCGCGCTGTCGATGTTCCACCCGCTGGACGCCACGGCAATGGTGCTCGGCTGGAACCTCGGGACCATGTTGCTGTTCCTCGGCGCGGCGGCGGTGTTCAGCCGCAGGGTGACCCGGTCCGGCGGCGGCCGACAAGGTAACTAACATGCTCCGCATTCGACGAATCGACCGGCGCCGCGGCGCCTACCAGACCCGCCACACCTTCGCGACCATTCCGCTGATGGGCGGGATCAACCCAGCCTACATCGCCAGGCAACTCGGCCATGCCTCCCTGGCCATGGTGTTCAAGGTCTACGCGAAGTAGATCAACCGGGCCGACAAAGGCGCTGAAGCAGCCAAGGCGAACGCCGTCATTGGCGTCCAATTGTCCCCGAATTGTCCCCAGAAGGGGAAGTCTCTTTGATTTTATAATGGAAGGTGGCGGAGACGGAGGGATTCGAACCCTCGATACCCTTTTGGGGTATGCCGCTTTAGCAAAGCGGTGCCTTCAGCCTCTCGGCCACGTCTCCTCCTGAGAGGGAGCGGTTCGATAGCCTGTTCGCCGCGTCGTGACAATCGAGCTGTCGGAAAAATCCGCGTTAACGTGAAGCTCAGACCGCGGGACTAGGGTGAACCCCGTTCTGTAACGGGCTCGGGGCTCATGTCGTCGGCAATCGCACATCCTGTTGAGACCGAAGACGTCCGCGTGGCCGACGTCCAGGCGACGTCACAGCGCTCGGTGATCGAGGACGACGACGCGGTCGGCGTCGGCCGGCGCGGGCCGTTCCGGCCTGGTCGTCTGGTTCCGGCCCGGGCCCGCATGCAGGTCCGCAGCCTTTCAAGAATCTTCCGGGTCGTCGACGCCGTCGCCGTCGCCGCGGTGACCGTCGCGGTCATCGTCGCCGCGCGGTTGACAGCCGGGGCGTTCGCGCCGCTGGTGCTCAGCGCCCTGACCCTCGTTCCGGCCCTCTACGGGTTGGAGGCCTACGCCTTCCATCGGCGTGACACCTTCCAGCGACACGGGCTGCGCGTTCTGGCGGCGTTCGGCGCCGCCGCCCTGGTGGTTCTGGCCGCCAATCTGGTTTTCGACCAGGCCCGCGCCGCCCCCTGGGTCGTCCCCGGCTGGGGCCTGGCCTTGATCGCCGTGATCTGCCTGCTGCACGCCGCCTGGTGGCGCATCATCGACCACGGCCGCCGCGAAGGTCGGCTGACCCCCAACGTCGTGGTGGTGGGCGCCACGGTCAACGCCGAGCGCTTCATCCGCACGGCCCTGGCGACCGGCGACGTCAACGTGCTGGGCGTCTTCGACGACCGCGCCGGCCGCGCCCCGCCCCAGGTGATGGGCGTGCCGGTGCTGGGCGACACCAACGCCCTGATCGACCACCGCATCATGCCCTATGTCGATCGCGTCATCATCGCCGTGACCTCGACCGCCCAGGTCCGCGTCCGCCAGTTGGTCGAGCGCCTGGAAGTGCTGCCCAACCCCGTCAGCCTGTTCGTCGACGTCGGCCGCGAGGCCGAGCGCAACGCGTCCCTGGCCCGCTTCGTCGACCTGTCGGGCGCGACCACCGACGTCCGCCGGGCCGTCGCCAAGCGCGCCCAGGACCTGGTCGTCGGGAGTCTCGGCCTGCTGGCCGCCTCGCCGATCATGCTGCTGACCGCCCTCGCCATCAAGCTGGACAGCCCCGGCCCGGTGTTCTTCCGCCAGAGCCGCCACGGCTTCAACAACGAAGCGATCCTGGTGTGGAAGTTCCGCTCGATGCGCCACGAGATGGCCGACGCCAAGGCCGCCCGCCAGGTCACCGCCGACGACGACCGCGTCACCAGGATCGGCAAGTTCATCCGCAGGACCAGCCTCGACGAGCTGCCTCAGCTGTTCAACGTGCTGAAGGGCGAGATGTCGATGGTCGGACCCCGCCCCCACGCCATCGGCATGAAGAGCGGCGACGTCGAGTCGGCCAAGCTGGTCGCCCACTACGCCCACCGCCACCGCATGAAGCCGGGCGTCACCGGCTGGGCGGCGATCAACGGCTCGCGCGGCCCGGTCGACACCGCGCAGCTGGTGCAGGAGCGCGTCGCCCTGGACGTCGACTACATCGAGCGCCAATCGTTCTGGCTGGACCTCTACATCATCGCCATGACCATCCCCTGCCTGCTGGGGGATCGGTCGGCGGTGCGCTGAGGACCCGAACATGTTCTGGCGTGGCGTACTCGGATACCTGCCGGTCAATATCGCCCAGGGCGTGGTGGGACTGCTCACCATCGTGCTGTTCACCCGCGTCCTGACGCCGGAGCAGTACGGCGTCTACGCCCTGGCCTTCTCGGCCCTCAGCCTGACCCAGACCATCCTGCTGACCTGGACCGAGGCCGCGATGGCCCGCTTCCATGCCCGGCAGGACGAGGACGGCCGGCTGCCCGACCACTTCGCCACCCTCTACCGCCTGTGGTTCGCCCTGGCCCTGGTCGTGCCGGTCGCCGCCGTCCTGGTGCTGCGGTTCGCGCCGCTGCCTCCGCCGCTGAAGGTCGCCGTCGCCGCCGCCTTCGCCGCCGTGGTGGTCAAGAGCCTGACCAAGCTGTCGCAAGAACGCCGCCGCGCCGCCGGCGAGGTTTCCAGCGCGGCCCTGCTCGACATCGTCCAGACGGTCGGCGGCTTCCTGCTGGGCCTGGTCCTGGCCCTGGTCGGGCTGGGCGGCGCCGCGCCGCTGCTGGGCATGGGGGCGATCTCGCTGCTGTGCCTGGTGTTCGTGCTGCCGGCCGACCTGCGCCGCGCCCAGGGCGGCCGTTATGACCCGGCGATGGCCAAGGCCTACGCCGCCTATGGCCTGCCGGTGGCGCTGTCGCTGATCCTGGCCCTGGTGCTGTCGACCACCGACCGCTTCCTGCTGGCCGCCTTCCTCAACGAGCAGGCGGTGGGCGTCTATCATGCCGGCTATTCGCTGGGCAGCCGCACCCTGGACGTGGTGTTCATCTGGCTGGGCATGGCCGGGGGGCCCGCCATGATCGCGGCCCTGGAGCGCGGCGGCCACGCCGCCCTCAAGGACGCCGCCCAGGAACAGGCCAGCTTCATGGTGCTGCTGACCCTGCCCGCCGCCGTCGGCCTGGCCCTGGTCGGCCGCCCGCTGGCCGAAGTGATGGTCGGCGCCGAGCTCAGCGCCGGGGCCGGCGCGGTGGTGCCGTGGATCGCCCTGGCCGGCTGGCTGTCGGGGATGACGACCTATTACCTGCTGCAGGCCTTCACCCTGGGCAAGCGGACGATGATGCTGATCGCCTGCATGGCCATTCCGACCGGGGCCAATGTCGTGCTGAACCTGCTGCTGATCCCGCGCTTCGGCCTGGATGGGGCCCTGTGGTCGACCGCCGCCAGCTACGGCGTCGGGGCCGTCGGGGCCGCGATCCTCGGCCGCCGCGCCTGCCCCCTGCCCGTGCCGTGGTCCAGCCTGCTGAAGGCCGGCCTGGCCTGCGCCCTGATGGCCGCCGCCGTCCTGGCCACGCCCGCCTTCGGCGGCGTGATCGAACTGATCGTCAAGGCCTCGCTCGGCGCCCTGGTCTATGGCCTGGTGGTGCTGGGGCTCGACGCCGGCGGCCTGCGAAGCCGGGCCACCGAGATCGTCCAGCGCCGCCTCGCCATCGCAAGGGAGGGCCCCGCATGACCGCCGCCTTTCAAAACCCCGTCGGTGAAACCCTGACCGACAACGCCGCCTGGGCGACCGCCCAGCCGCGGTTGTCGGTGCTGATCCCGACCTTCCGCGACGACCCCGGCGCCTTGCTCAAGGCCCTGGACGAACCGGGGGTCCACGCCGAGATCGTGCTGCTGGACGACGGCGGCGGCGACGAGGCCCTGGCCCGGCGCATGGCCTCGCGGATCGAGCGCCTCAGGCTGCCCGCCCGGCTGATCACCCTGTCGTCCAACGAAGGCCGCGCCAAGGGCCGCAACCGCCTGGCCCGCCACGCCCGGGGCCGCCACCTGTTGTTCCTCGACAGCGACATGCTGCCCGACCCGATCGGCTTCCTGGCCCGCTGGACGGCCCTGGCCGAAAGCGACGACACCGCCGTGGCGTTCGGCGGCTTCACCCTGGACCAGACCCCGCGCCGGCCCGAGCACGAACTGCACCGGGCCATGGCCCTGAGGAGCGACTGCACTCCGGCCCCGGAGCGGGCCAGGGCCCCCGAGAAGCACGTCTTCACCTCCAACCTGCTGGTCCGCCGCGACGTCTTCGAAACCATCGGGTTCGACGAGGGTTTCGCCGGCTGGGGCTGGGAAGACGTCGAGTGGGCCATGCGAGTGGCCCGGCGGCACCCGATCGCCCACATCGACAACTCCGCCACCCATCTGGGCCTCGACACCGCCCCGGCCCTGGCGGCCAAGTACGAGCAGTCGGCCGCCAATTTCGCCCGAGTGGTGAAGAGCCACTTCGAGGTGGTCAGCGGCTATCCCAGCTATCGCGTCGCCAAGGCCCTGAAGCCGTTGCCCTTGCGGGCCACGTGGCGGCCGATGCTGAAGTCCCTCGCCCTGGCCGAGGCGGTCCCGACGCCGCTTCGCGCCTTCGCCATGCGGCTCTACCGGGCCGCCCTCTATTCGGACGCCGTGTGATGCAGATCTCCCCCCAAGAAGCGCTTGGCGAAAAGGTCGACGCCTACGAGCCGGACCGCAGCCTGAAGGGCAAGCTGCGGCGGCGATTGATCCGCCTGGCCCACCGGCGGCCGGCCAAGGTGAAACTGGAGCGGCCGATGGTGTCGTTCAGCTTCGACGACGCCCCGGCCACGGCCTGCGAGGCCGGGGCCCGGGTGCTGGAGCAACGCGGCCTGCGCGGCACCTACTATTTCGCCGCCGGCCTGACCGGTCGCGAGGGCCCGATGGGTCGCTTCGCCACCGGCGAGGACGCCGCCCGGCTGCACGCCGCCGGCCACGAGATCGCCTGCCACACCTTCTCGCACCTCGACTGCGGCCAGTCCTCGCGGGACCAGACCCTGGCCGACGTCGACCGCAACGGCGCGGCCCTGGCGTCGTGGGGCGCGGGCGTCCCGGTCAGCTTCGCCTATCCCTATGGCGACGTCGCCAGCCCGGCCAAGACCGCCCTGGCCGGCCGCTTCAAGACCCTGCGCGCCCTGCACCACGGCCTGATCGCCGACGGCGCCGACCTCAACCAGGCCCCGGCCGTCGGCATCGAGGGCGAGGACGGCGAGGCCGTGGCCCTCGACTGGCTGGACAAGGCCCACGCCCGCAAGGCCTGGCTGATCCTCTACACCCACGACGTAGCCCCCGAGCCGTCGGCCTGGGGCTGTACGACCGGGGCCCTGGAGCGGCTAGTCGACGGGGCGATCCTGGCCGGGTTCGATGTGGTGACCGTGGCCGAGGGCGCGCGGCGGATCGGGCTGTAGCGCACCGACTTGCCCCCTACGGGTCGCTTCGCGACCGTCTTCCCCCATAGGGGGAAGAGCCCCGCTGTCGACGCCGCGCGAACTCCGCCCCCTCGCCGCGACAGACCGCGAAGCGGTCAGG
>NZ_AKKF01000216.1 GCF_000281955.1 Caulobacter sp. AP07
CCCCCCCCGGCCAGTCGCCCTGGGTGACCTGGGCGATCAGCTTGCCGTCGGCGGCGTAGCGGTAGAGGTGGTTGTAGCCCGACTTCTCCGACGACCACAGGAAGCTGCCGTCCGCGAGCGGCTTGAAGTCGTCGTTCAGCTCGATCCAGTGGGCGTCGGTCTCGGTCAGGATCGTTCTGCCTGTTCCGGTCGCCGGGTCGTAGGCGATCAGTTCCAGGGTCTTCTGGTCGCGGGTCTGGCGCTGGACATAGAGCGTCTTGCCGTCGGCCGACCAGTCGACGCGGGCGACGTAGATGTCCTTGTTCGGGCCCAGGTCGATCTGGACGGTCCTGCCCGAGGCCAGGTCCTGGACGAACAGGTCGACCACCGCGTTGGGACGGCCGGCGCGCGGATAGCGCTGCTCGACCACCGTCGCGCCGCCCGGGCCGATGTCGGCGCGCGGGATGACGTCGACGCCGCTCTCATCGACGCGGGTATAGGCGATGCGGCTGTCGTCGGGCGACCACCAGTAGCCGGTGAAGCGGTCCATCTCCTCCTGGGCGACGAACTCGGCCGTGCCGAACGACAGGGCGTCCTTGCCTCGCGTGGTCAGGGCCCGCTCGACTCCGCCGACCAGCGGCTTCACGAACAGGTTCTGGTCGCGGACATAGGAAACGAAGCCGCCCTTGGGCGAGACCTTGGCGTCGACCTCGTCGCCCGGGGTCTGCGTCAGGCGCGAGACCTTGCCGTCGGCGACGCTGTCCAGATAGAGGTCGCCGTCCAGGGGGACCAGGATGAAGCGGCCCTGCTGGTCCCAGCTGTATTCGACGATGCCGCGCGCCGAGGTGCGCGTGCGTTCGCGGCGGGCCTTTTCGGCTTCCGACAGCTCCTTGGTCCCCGACGACAGGGCCGCCGAGTCGATCAGCCGATAGGGCTCGCCGCCCTTGACGTCGGCCGCCCACAGGTCCTGGACGTTGGCGGCTTCGGGCTTGGCCTTCAGATAGGTGACGCGCTTGCCGTCCGGCGACAGGGCCACGCCCTTGGCCGTGGGGCCCGACAGGGATGGGTCAGCGAAGATGCGTTCCGGGGTCAGCTTTTCCGCCAGAACCGGCGACGAAAGGGCGAGGCAGGCCGAGATGGCCAGGAGCGAGGGTCTGATCATGGCGCGGGACGCTAGAGGCGAGCGTGGCCGTTGTCAGCAGGGAAAGTGGGGCCTCCCTAGAGCGTTTCCCGACCTGATTGCATCAGGCCGGGCGCTCTAGCTTCTTGTTCTGGCGCGTTTTCTTCACGCGAACCGGTGTCCACTTCGCTCGAAAACGCTCTAGCGGCACACCCCGTCCAGCCCCGCCAGGTCGATCGCGCTGGCCGGCGGCGTCAGGCCCCTGGCGCGCAGGGCGTTCTCCAGGGTGGTCGGCTCGGGCGGCAGGCTGGGGTCGAGGTCGGTGCGGTAGAACGGGTCGCGCTCGGCCTTGTCCAGCGTGGTGAAGGTGAAGCCTCGCGCCTGGTAGAGGGCCAGCAGGCGCGGCAGCATCCGGGCGTCGAAGGCGCCGACGTGCATCAGCAGCACATAGGGAATGTCGCGGCCGTACAGCGCCTTGGACATCGCCCGGGCGCGGTCGGCGTCGCTGGCGGCGGCGGCCAGGAAGCGGGTTTCCAGGTCGGCCACGGCGGCGGCGTCGCCCTTGGCCAGGCAGCGCTCGTAGGGGGCGTTCCAGGCGTAGTCGCCGAAGCTCAGGGTGACGCTGGCGATCCGGTAGCCGCCGGCGGCCAGGGCCTTGCGGACCGCGCCGCGTTTCTCCGGCGTGTCGCCCTCGGCCAGGAACGGGTAGCGCAGCCAGCGCCAGTCGCCTTCGCCCATCAGGTCGCGCAGCAGGGGTTCGTTGCGCGCGACCTCGGCCTCGAAGGTCGCGGCGTCGATGGCGTTGAGGCTGGGGTGCGACCAGGTGTGGTTGCCCAGCGGCCGGCCGCTGGCCCGCCAGACGGCGAGGGCCGGGGCCGAGGAGGGCTCCTGCTGGGTGTGGGCGCCGTTGATGAAGCCGAAGGCCGGGGCCTTGGCGGCGTCGAGGGCGGCGACGAGGTCGGTGACCACGCCGACGCGGGTCTGGCCCGGCGGCAGGGGACCGTGGACGGGCAGGTCGTCGAAGGTCAGGGCCAGTTCCGGCGCGGGGGCGGGCAGGGCCAGGGCGGCGCTGGCCAGGGCGAGGTTGGGCAGGGCGATCAGCCAGGCCAGCGCCGCGACGGTGCGGTGCAACGGTTTCAAGACGCGCCTCCCCCTTCGAATGCTCTTTTGGTAACGGTAACTTGATAAGGCGCGGCGGCGGCGAGGTAAAGGCCGCCTCAGCCGATCTTCAGGTCGGCCGCATCGAGCGCCTGGGTGATCCGCACGGCGCCCTTCTCATCGCGGATCTGCACCGTGACCCGCGGGGCCGGGGCCGACCAGTCGATCTCGATCAGGCCGAAATTGCGCTCGCGCAGGACGGGCGAGACGCGCAGGGCGTTGGGCGGGGTCACCGGCCACACCTCGGTCAGGCCCGAGGAGGTGAAGTCCCAGATGGGGTAGGGCGTGTTGTTCGACAGCGTCGAGACCTCGGCGTAGTGGGTGTCGCCGCTGATGCAGAACAGGCGCTCGGCCCCGGTGCGGCGGATGGTGTCGAACAGCCGCTGATGGTCGTTGGCGTAGTTGATCCAGCTCTCCCAGCCGGCGAAGTCGGCCAGCACCTGCAGGCTGGAGCCCAGGATGCGCAGGTCGGCCGGCTGTTGCAGCTGCTCATGCAGCCAGGCCCATTGCGGCTCGCCGATCATGGTGGCGTCGAGGTCGGGATTGCGGTCGTAGGGGCCGGGCGTCAACTGGCCGGTCAGGCCGCGCGCCACGGCCCAGGCCTTGTAGCCGCCCTTGAAGGTCTTGGAGAGCAGCGGCGTGCGGTTCCAGCGCAGGTCCGGCAGGATGATCTGCACCCGCCGGCCGTCGGGCCCGAACACATAGGCCGCGTAGACCCCGTCGCGCGCGCGGCGCACGGAATTGGCCGGCTCGCCCCAGAAATCGCAGAACTGCCGGCGGCTTTCGTCCTTCATCGGATAGTCGCCGCCGGCGTCGTTCTCGCCGAAGTCGTGATCGTCCCAGATGGCGATCAGCGGGACGCTGTCGCGCAGCCGCTTGAAGCCGGGCTTGGCGGCCAGGGTGGCGTACTTGCGGGCCATCACCGCCGGGTCGCGGGTGTCGGCATAGATGTTGTCGCCCAGGAACACGAACAGGTCGGGCTTGGCGTCCAGCACCGCCTCCCAGATCGGCTGGTCCTTGTCCTGGTTGGCGCAGGAGCCCCAGGCGATGCGGGTCAGCGGCCGGTCCAGCGCCGCGTGCGGCGCGTCGACGGTTCCCGCCCGGGCGGCGGGGGCCACGGCGGCCGCGGCGGCGGCCAGGCCCAGGGCGGCGCGGCGGGACAGGTCGGTCATGAGCGTGTCTCTCGGTCGTCTTGTGGTCGAGCTTGAACGAGAAAGGGCCGGGAGTCGCCTCCCGGCCCCTCAGGCGATGCCGTTCCTTGGCCCTAGAACGTCTTGCGCACCGTCACGAAGCCCTGGCGCGGGGCGCCGGGCAGCAGGGTCATGGCCGTGCCCGACACGTCGGACTGGGCCGCGCCGCCCGAACCCACCGTCGAGATGTAGTCCTCGTCGGTCAGGTTGGTGACGTTGGCCTGCACTTCGAGCCCGTGCAGGAAGCCCTCGGCGGCCTGGAAGCGGTAGCCCACCGTCAGGTCGGCGACGGTGAAGCCGTCGACCTTGCCGCCGTTGTTCTCGAAGGTGTACCAGCGCGAGCTGGTGTAGCTGACGCCGAGGTTGGCGTAGAAGCCGCCCTGGTCGTACTTCAGCTCGGCCTTCAGCAGGTTCTTGGGCGTGAAGATCACGTCCTTGCCCTTGGTGCGCATGGCCACCGTGCCGCCGGCTCCGGGCACGTCGTCCTTATACTGGGAGTCGTTGTAGGCGTAGGAGCCGTACAGCGACCAGGCGTCGGTCAGGCGGTACTGGCCGGCCAGCTCGACGCCCTTGGTCTCGACCGCGCCGACGTTCGACAGCACGGCGGGCAGGCCCAGGATCGGCGGGGCGGTGCTGGCGCTGGCCAGGCGGTTCTCGAAGTCGACGTGATAGACCGCCGCTACGCCCTGGAAGCGGTCGTTCTTGTAGCGGACGCCGCCTTCGAAGGTCTTGGAGGTTTCCGGCTTCAGGTTGTCGCGGACGTAGTTCACCGCCGCCTGGTTCTGCGAGGCGAACGGACCCGAGGTGGCGGCCGAGACGTAGGCGGCCATGTTCTCGGTGTAGCCGCCGAACAGCTCGACGCCGTTCTTCAGGTCATAGACCGCGCCGACCTGCGGCAGGAAGCTGTCCTTGGACTCGATCTTGCCGTTCATGGCGCCGACGATCGCCGAAACCTCGTTCTCGACCTTCAGGGCCTTGAAGCCGAAATTGACCTTCAGGGCGTCGTTCACCGTCCAGACGTCCTGGATGTAGCCGGTCGCGGTGCGGGTGTTGAACCGGTATTCCCACGAGGTCGTGAAGGGGTTGGACTGGAAGTCCAAAGGATCGCGCGACGGCTTGGCCAGGGTCTCGGCGTAGAACCGGCGGGCCTGGTGGAAGTCGTTGTCCTCGATCCAGAAACCGGCGCTGAGCGCGTGGGCGCCCAGATCGACATAGACGTTGCCGATCAGGCCGGCCCGGTCGATGTCGTATTCGGTGGTGCGGATCGACAGCGGCGCGGCGGTCGAGCCGGCCGTGCCGTAGCCAGGGCTGGCGGTGTAGGGCGTGTACCACAGGCCCTGGCCCTTGTTCTTGTGGCCATAGGCGGTGAGGTCGACGCGGACCTGGTCGCCCAGGTTCTGCTCGAGGGTGACGGCGTAGAGGTCGTCGTCGCGGATGCCGGCCCCGGCGTAGTAGGCGTCGTCAGGCGTGGCGACGCCGTAGGCCGCGTAGGGGTTGGTCCCGACGCCGGTCCAATAGCCGCCGCTCAGGAGCGGCGTGGCGCCGGCGTAGTTGGCCGGGTTGTTGAGCACGCTCGCGACGCCGATCGCCTTGTTCCAGTCCGGCTGGAAGTTGTCCCAGTCGCGGCCCAGGCGCTTGATCATGTCGAACGACATGTCCTGGTAGTCCTGCTCGCGGCGCTCGGAGTGGTTCCAGAAGGCGGTGATCGAACCCACGTCGCCGATGGGCAGCACGAACTTCAGGTCGTACTGGCGCTGCTTCTGCTCGCCGCCGCCCTTCCACTTGTCGGCTTTCTGGTCGGCCGCCGACAGGGAGGCGCGCAGGCCGGCCAGACCCTCGATGGCGCCGGTGTCGATGCGGCCGTACAGGCGGTACATCGAGTCCGAGCCGGCCGTGGCGTCGGCGCGGACGTGGAAGTCTTCCGAGGGCGCGCGCGAGAAGAACTGCAGCGTGCCGCCGAGGTTGGAGGTCGAGGCGGTCGACAGCGAGCCGGCGCCCTGGGCCAGCTCGACCCGGCCCAGGTCCTCGGACGCGATGGCGCGGCTGATGTGCAGGCCGTTGTAGTTGCCGTAGCTCATGTCGCCCAGCGGCACGCCGTCCAGGGTGAAGCCCAGGCGGCTCTGGTCGAAGCCGCGGATGGCGACACGGGTCGACCACTCGTAGGCGCCGAACGCGTCGGCCGACTGGAAGCTGACGCCGGGCAGCTTCTCGATGGCGCGCAGCGGGCTGGAGCCGGCGGCCAGGACTTCGATCTGGGTGGCGTTGATGGTCTGGACCTGGCGGCTCTGGCCCTGGCCCAGCACGATGATGGCGTCGACGGCGGTCGCGTCGGCGTCGGCGCCCGTCGCGGCGGCCGGGGCCTCGGCGGCCGGGGTTTCGGCGGCGAAGGCGGGCGCGGCGAGCAGCAGGGCGCAGGCGGCCGCGCCGAGCATCAGGTGTTGTCTCATGTTCAATCCCCATGCCGACGCTCAAAGGGGGAGGAGCGGCGTCGGCTTGGGCGTCCGGGTAACAGTGGTCGGCGACGGTGCGCCGACAGTTCCGTGTCGGGTTCCTGACGAAAGCGCGACGCTGGGATGACGGTTCGGTCGGTGGCGGGAGCTGCTGCCGTCGGGGAAACAGGGGGCGGGAGAAACCTATAACGGCTCGCAGAAATAGGCCGGCCGAGGGGCGTCCAGGTCGGCGAACCGGTAGAGGACCAGCAGCCAGTCGGCCTCCTCCAGGCTGATTCCCAGGGTCGCGGCCACCCAGGCCGGCGTCGGCTCCTCGCCGAGCGGCGGCGGGGGCTCGCCTAGCCCCACGACGGGAACGGATCGGGCAGCTTCGACCAGGCCTTGGGCCCGAAGCCGAACTGCAGGTCCGACAGCAGGCAGTCGTCGAAGCCCTTGGTCAGCGCCGCCTGGTCCATGTCCTGGCCGATCAGCACGATCTCCTGCCGCCGGTCGCCGTGCGGCGCCTTCCAGACCTTCATGATGGTGTCGAGCCAGGCGGGGTCGTCCGGCCACTGGTCGCGCGGCGCGGTCGCCCACCAACGGCCGTGCGGGCCGTGCTGGGTGACGGCGCCGGCCTGGCTCCAGCCGCCGACCCGGTCGGGCCGGGTCGCCAGCCAGAAGAAACCCTTGGAGCGCAGGACGCCCGGCCACTCGCGCTCCAGCCAGGCCTTCAGCTTCGCCGGATGGAATGGCTTGGCGGCGCGGTAGACGAAGTGGCCGATGCCGTATTCCTCGGTCTCGGGCAGCACCTCGCCCATCAGCGCCTTCTGCCAGCCGGCCGCGCCCTCGGCGCGCTCGTGGCTGAACAGCCGGGTGTCGAGCACGGCGTCCAGGGCCACCGCTCCGCGTTCGGAGACCACGATCCGGGCGTCCGGATTGAAGGCGGCGATGATCCCGCGCAGCCGCCCCAGGTCCGAAGCCGAGACCAGGTCGGCCTTGTTCAGCACGACGACGTCGGCGAACTCGATCTGTTCGACCAGCAGGTCGACCACGGTGCGCGCGTCGCCGTCGCCCGCCGTCTCGCCGCGATCCGACAGCCGGTCGCGCGAGCCGTAGTCGCGCAGGAAGTTGAAGGCGTCGACCACGGTGACCATGGTGTCCAGCCGCGCGACGTCCGCCAGGCTGGCCCCGGCCTCGTCGCGGAAGTCGAAGGTGGCGGCCACCGGCATCGGCTCGGAGACGCCCGTCGACTCGATCAGCAGGTAGTCGAAGCGCCGCTCGGCCGCCAGCCGCCGCACTTCCTGCAGCAGGTCGTCGCGCAGGGTGCAGCAGATGCAGCCGTTGGACATCTCGACCAGGGCCTCGTCGGTGCGCGACAGGCCCGCGCCGCCCTCGGCGACCAGGGTGGCGTCGATATTGACCTCGCTCATGTCGTTGACGATCACCGCCACCCGCTTGCCCTCGCGGTTGCCCAGCACGTGGTTGAGCAGGGTGGTCTTGCCCGCGCCGAGGAAGCCGGAGAGCACGGTGACCGGCAGGCGGCGGTCGATGCGGCCGGCCGGCGGCGCCGAGGAGGTCGAGGTCATGGCGAACCTATAAAGTGTTATACTATAACATTTGATAGCCACCGAAGCGCTGGCCGGCAAGCGTGATGTTACTTTGTAACACTCTCGAGTGACCGGCGAGCCGCGACGCGGCGCCCCGTGTCATTGCGCAAACGGCCCGCGCCCGCTATTTCAGCGCCCGACCCCCGATCCAGATTCAGCGAGACCGACGCCCCTCATGGCTCAGCAATATATTTTCCAGATGCAGGGCCTCACCAAGGCCTTCCCCGGCGGCAAGAAGATCTTCGAGAACATCTGGCTGTCGTTCTATTCCGACGCCAAGATCGGCGTCGTGGGCGTCAACGGCTCGGGTAAGTCGACCCTGCTGAAGATCATGGCCGGCCTGGACGACCAGTTCTCGGGCGAGGCCAAGGCCGCCGAGGGCGTCCGTCGCGGCTACCTGCCGCAGGAGCCGGTGCTGGACCCGACCAAGGACGTCTGGGGCAACGTCATCGCCGACTGCGAAGACAAGCTGATCTTCGACAAATACAACGAATGCGCCAACAAGCTCGGCGAGGAATATTCCGACGAGCTGATGGAGGAGATGACCAAGCTCCAGGAGATCATCGACGCCCGCGACCTGTGGGACATCGACTCCAAGGTCGAGATGGCGATCAACGCCCTGCGTTGCCCGCCCAACGACGCCAGCATCGAAGACCTGTCGGGCGGTGAGAAGCGCCGCATCGCCCTGGCGCGCCTGCTGCTCAGCAAGCCCGACATCATGCTGCTGGACGAACCGACCAACCACCTGGACGCCGAGTCGGTGGCCTGGCTGCAGCACCACCTGGAGAACTTCCCGGGCTGCGTGATCCTGGTCACCCACGATCGCTACTTCCTGGACCAGGTCACCAAGTGGACGCTGGAGCTGGATCGCGGCAAGGGCATCCCCTACGAGGGCAACTACTCCGGCTGGCTGGAGCAGAAGACCAAGCGCGTCGTGCAGGAGCAGTCGGAGTCCGACAGCCGCCAGCGCGCCCTGACCCGCGAACTGGAATGGGTGCGCAGCTCGCCCAAGGCCCGTCAGTCCAAGTCCAAGGCCCGCCTGGCGAGCTACGAGGAAATGGTCGCCGCGCAGGAGAACGCCCGCGCCGCCCAGACCCAGGCCCACATCCAGATCCCGCCCGGCCCGCGCCTGGGCAACCTGGTGCTGGAAGTCGAAGGCCTGGAAAAGGAATATGGCGACAAGGTCCTGTTCAAGGACCTGTCGTTCCGCCTGCCGCCGAACGGCATCGTCGGGGTCATCGGCCCCAACGGCGCCGGCAAGTCGACGCTGTTCAAGCTGATCACCGGCCGCGAGCAGCCCGACCAGGGCAGCGTCAAGGTCGGCGAGACGGTGAAGCTGTCCTATGTCGACCAGTCGCGCGACGCGCTGGATCCCAACAAGACCATCTGGGAAGAGGTCTCCGGCGGCACCGACGTGATGATCGTCGGCAAGCGCGAGATCAACAGCCGCGCCTATGTCGGCAGCTTCAACTTCAAGGGCGCCGACCAGCAGAAGAAGGTCGGCCTGCTGTCGGGCGGTGAGCGCAACCGCGTCCACCTGGCCAAGACCCTGGCCACCGGCGGCAACCTGCTGCTGCTCGACGAACCGACCAACGACCTGGACATCGAAACCTTGCAGGCCCTGGAAGAGGCCCTGGAAGAGTTCGCCGGCTGCGCCGTGGTCATCTCCCACGATCGCTGGTTCCTGGACCGCCTGGCCACCCACATCCTGGCCTTCGAGGGCGACAGCCACGTCGAATGGTTCGAAGGCAACTTCGAGATGTACGAGGAAGACAAGAAGCGCCGCCTGGGGGCCGACAGCCTGATCCCCAAGCGCATCAAGTTCCAGAAGTTCGCGCGGTAGGG
>NZ_AKKF01000217.1 GCF_000281955.1 Caulobacter sp. AP07
CCGCGACGATCGCGCCGGCCGCGAACCACAGCAGCGGCCGGGCGGGATGCGGCGCGACCACGGCGGCCGCCGGGGCGGGGGGCGCCTCGGCCAGGCGGGCCAGGGCGCGGACGGCGCGGAGGGCCTCGTCGGCGAAGTCCTTGACCTTGGCGGCCGGGGAAAGCTCGCGGGCGATCCAGCGGCGCACCACCGGGTCGGCGGCGGCCCACAGGTCGTGGGTCGGGTCGATGCGGCGGGCCACGCCCTCGACGGTGACCATGGTCTTCTGCAGCAGGACCAGTTCCGGCCGCAGGGCCATGTCGAACAGGGCGGTGACCTCGAACAACTGGGCCAGCAGCTTGCCCATCGAGACGCCCTGGGCGTCGCGGCCGAACACCGGCTCGCCCACCGCCCGCAGGGCCTGGGCGAAGGCGTCGCGGTCCTGGTGGGCCGGCACGTAGCCGGCGTCGAAATGAATGGCGGCGACGCGCGGATAGTCGCGATTGAGGAAGCCGTAGAGGATCTCGGCCAGGTACTTGCGCTCGGCCGGGCCCAGACGGCCCAGGATGCCGAAGTCCACCGCCGTGACCGAGGCCGGGGCGGCGACGAACAGGTTGCCCTCGTGCAGGTCGGCGTGGAACAGCCCGTGGTCGAGGGCCTGGGCCAGGAAGCCGCGGGTCACGGCCTCGGCCAGGGCCTTGCGGTCCAGGCCGTCCTGTTCCAGCGCCGCGTCCTCCGACAGCGCCATGCCGGGCGCCCAGCTCAGGGTCAGGAAGCGCTTGCCGACCCCGTCCCAGACCACGTCGGGCGCGCGCATGTGGGGATCGGCCTTCATGGCCTCGCCCAGCTCGGCGCAGCCGGCGGCCTCGAAGCGCAGGTCCAGCTCCAGGTCGAGGGCGCGGATCACCACCTCGACGAACTCGCGGGGCCGCAGGCGGCGGGCGGCGGGAACCAGGCGGTCGGCCAGGCTGGCGGCCAGGCGCAGAGCGGCGCTGTCCTGGGCGACTCGTTGCTCGATGCCGGGCCGCAGCACCTTCACGGCCACCTTCGTGCCGTCCACCAGGGTGGCCGGATGGGCCTGGGCCAGGGAGGCGGCGGCGATCGAGGGCTCGAAGCTGGCGTACAGCGTCTCGAGCGGCCGGCCCAGGCCGCGTTCGACCTCGGCGCGGGCCACGTCCAGCGGGAACGGCGCCAGGCGGTCCTTGAGGTGCGACAGGTCGTCGGCGAACTGGGCGCCGAACATGTCGGCCCGGGTCGACAGGAACTGGCCCATCTTGATGGCGGCCGGACCCTCGCGCTCCAGCACCCGCGCCAGGCGCTCGCCCGGCCGGCCCTGCCGGGCCTTGCCGCCGGCCAGCAGCCGCAGCGCCCGGCCCGCCCACCGCACCGAAGGCGGCAGGATCGGCTCGATCTCGCGCGGGATCAGCGCGTCGGCCCGGACCAGGGCCCAGCCGGCGGCGGTCAGGCGAGGGAGGGCGGAAAGGTTCATCTCGGCGAGGTCCATCGGGCGGCGGGGAATACGATCGGGGACATGCCCATGGGCATGTCCCCGGCCGCCGTCTCGTCATTGTCTGGAAGGAGGATGATCGACTCCAACCCTACAGCGCCCAGCCCTGGTGCATCGCCGCCACGCCGCCGGTGAAGTTGGTGATCGTCACCCGCTTGAAGCCGGCGTTCTCCATCATCGCGGCGAAGGTCCGCTGGTCGGGGAAGCGGCGGATGCTCTCGACCAGGTACTGGTAGGCGTCGCGGTCCTTGGCCAGCCATTCGCCGAACTGCGGGATCAGCTTGAAGGAATAGGCGTCATAGGCTTTCGCCAGCGCCTCGGTCACCGGCTTGGAGAACTCCAGGCACAGGAACCGGCCGCCGGGCTTCAGCACCCGCCGCGCCTCGCGCAGGGCCGCGTCGATGTCGGTGACGTTGCGGATGCCGAACGAGATCACATAGGCGTCGGCATAGGCGTCGGGCAGCGGCAGGCGTTGGGCGTCGCCGACCGTCCAGGTGATCTCGGGCGCGCCGCCCTTCTCGATCCCGGCGCCGATCATCTCGGCGTTGTAGTCGATGATGTTGATCAGGGCGTCGGGACCGCCGCGCCGTTCCTGGGCCGCGCGCGTCATCTTGGCGAAGCGGCGGGCCATGTCGCCGGTGCCGCCGGCGCAGTCGATGATGATCTCGCCCGGCTGCGGGTTGAGGCGCGCGGCGACCGCGTCCTTCCACAGCCGGTGGACGCCGCCGCTCATCACGTCGTTCATCAGGTCGTAGTTCTTGGCGACCCGGTCGAACACCCCGCGCACGAGGCCGGCCTTGGCCGAGGGGTCGACGTCCTGGAATCCGAAGGTGGCGGCGGGCTTGGTCATGCGGTCGCTCGAAATCGCTTTAGGTTCCTGGGGGCGCGGCCCCCTGGCTCAGACTTGTGTCGTTCGGCTCTTATAGCCGCCAGCGCTTCGCCGTCACCGGTTTTGCGTGTCACTGCCGAGAGCATCGTGCGGAAAAGTGGAGACCGGTTTTCCGCAAGAACGATGCGAAAACCAAAATCTAGGGCCAGTCGGGCGATTCCTGCTATCGCCCGGCTGGCCCTAGGAACCGCGCGCGGGATGGCCGATATCTGGCGCCCGTCCGATCCAAGACGCCCTGATCCGAGGTCCTCCTTGCCCGAACTGCCTGAAGTCGAGACCGTGCGGCGCGGCCTGGAGCCGGTGCTGGGCGGCGCCCGCCTGTCGCGCGTGCGCGCCAACCGGCCCGACCTGCGCTTTCCCCTGCCCGACGGCTTCGTCCAGCGCCTGACCGGCGCCAGGATCCTGCGGCTGGATCGCCGGGCCAAGTACCTGCTGGCTCCGCTCGATCGCGGCGACACCCTGGTGATGCACCTGGGCATGACCGGCCGCTTCGAGATCGCCGCGCCGCCGTCGGCTTCCGGGGCCGGCCCGATCCGGGCCGGCGACTTCGCCCGCGCGGTCACGCCCGACGACAAGCACGCCCACGTGGTCTTCGAGACCGAGGCCAGTAACGGGAAGGAGGGGGCGGTGGTCACCTATTACGACCCCCGCCGCTTCGGCTTCATGGACCTGATCGCCACCGACCAGGTCGACCGCCACCCCTGGTTCGCCACCATGGGCCCCGAGCCCCTGGGCGACGGCTTCGACGCCAGGACCCTGGTCGCCGCCTTCAGCGGCCGCAAGCAGGGTCCCAAGACCCTGTTGCTGGACCAGAAGACCGTCGCCGGCCTGGGCAACATCTATGTGTGCGAGGCCCTGCACCGGGCCGGCATCTCGCCGTTCAAGCCGGCCGGGATGATCGCCGGCAAGCGGCTCGGGCCCCTGACCACGGCGATCAAGGACGTGCTGGCCGAGGCGGTCGAGGTCGGCGGCTCGTCGCTGAAGGACTTCGCGGCGGCCGACGGGGCGCTGGGCTATTTCCAGCACCGCTTCCGGGTCTATGACCGTGAGGGCCAGCCCTGCCCCACGCCGGGCTG
The DNA here is from genome assembly GCF_000281955.1 of Caulobacter sp. AP07. Taxonomy (GTDB): domain Bacteria; phylum Pseudomonadota; class Alphaproteobacteria; order Caulobacterales; family Caulobacteraceae; genus Caulobacter. The sequence goes on from NZ_AKKF01000217.1 coordinate 3,452, forward strand.
CAAGGGGGTGATCGCCCGCGAGGTCCAGGCGGGGCGATCGACGTTCTTCTGCCCGGTCTGCCAGGTTTGAGGGCATGGGGTCTTCGATCTCCCGGATCGTGGACGGCAGGCGCGGCTTCGCGGCTCACGCGGAACATCCGCTGAGGGGTGAGGAGGCGCGGAGCGGCCGGGCCCAGCCCGGATGACCGTGAGTATTGTGTTTGCGTTTCGGCGAGGACCGACCGCTCCGCGAAACCGTTGTTCTCGAGGGACGGCGACTGAGGGCCTGTTTCATCCCGATCGACGTTCCCCCTCGGACGGGCAGGATCAAAGTCGCCCGGAAGGGGCCGTCAGCGACTCCGACAGATCCTGGAACAGGCCGGTTTGAACCTCCCGGCCCCGTCGACCCGCCCGT
>NZ_AKKF01000218.1 GCF_000281955.1 Caulobacter sp. AP07
GGAGAGGGAGGGGCCCGCCGCGTAGCGGTGGGAGGGTGAGGGACTACGCCCTCGCCTCTTTCACACGAACGCCCTGCCTCTGAGTGGGGACATGCACATGTGCATGTCCCCAGCCGCTTTCCATGGGAGAGGACGTCAGGGCAGGACCACCCGCGCCGCCGCCTCCAGCTTATCCGCCATCATCCGCTGGTCCGCCGCCGACGGGTGCCAGTTGCAGGCGCCCAGGTCCATGCCGGTGATCCGCACCGGAGTCGCCAGGCCGGGCGTCTCGGCGTCGACCGCCTGGACCACCTGGTCGACGTCGGCGGCGAAGCTGTCGCCGGCGATCAGCAGGAACCGCGCCTGGGGCTGGCGGCGGGCCAGGTCGCGGATGAAGCCGGCATAGGTCTGACGATAGTCGGCGTGCAGGGCGGCCTCGTCGGCCCAGGCCTCGCCGGGCTGGAGGGGCGTCGAGAAATCGTTGGTGCCCAGGCCGATGACGATCAGGTCGGGCCGCCAGGGCTCCGCCGGGTCGACGCTCGGCGCGGCCTCGCCGGGAATCATGCGCGGATAGAGCGCCGGCAGGGGCTGGCCGGGCGAGGAGCCGCCGTAGTTACGCACCACGCCCCGCCCCGAGAAGGCGACGATCCGGTAGTCGGCGTCCAGCCGGCGCGACAGGATCGGGCCGAAGGTCAGGCTGGTGTCGGTCAGGTCGTGGATCTCGGCCTCGGTGCAGTCGTGCTTGGTCGCGCGGACGCCATAGCCGACCGTGTGGGAGTCGCCGATGAATTCGATCCTGCGGGCGCGGGCCCGCGGCGGCAGGGCCCGGCCCCCGGGTCCCACGAAGAACCCGAGAAACCGCGCCGAGCCGGCCTGGCTCTCGGTCAGCTTGTCCAGCCGCACGACGTGCTCGCCCGGCCCCAGGCCGCCGAGCGTCAGGCGGGCCGAACCGGTGCTCAGCTCCGCGCGAACCTGGCCATCGACGCTGACCGCCAGGTGCTCGGCGCCCGCATCGACGGCCACCTCGACGGACGGCCCGGTGAAGCGGCCTTCGAAATAGACCCCCGGCCAGCCAAACGCCGCCGCCCCGCCGGGCAGGGCTACCGCCCGGCCACCGATATTGGACGTCAGGGCGGTCTGCGCCGCCGACGCCGGATGGGAAAGGGCCAGGACCGCGACGGCGGCGAGAATCAAGGACCGCAAGCGAGTCTCCTTCGAAGCAGCGCCTTTCTGTCATGGCCTCGATCGGAGCACAAAGGCGAGCGGCGACGCGGGTCCAGTGAAGAACCGCCCGCCTTGGCCGCCTACTTCCGCTCCAGATAGTCCAGCGCCATCAGCACCTCGGCCTTGACCCCCGTCTCGAACACCGCCTCGTCGACGTCGAAATATGGCGAGTGGTTGGCCGGCGCGGTCGCCGCCGGCACGTTGGCCGGACGCCCGCCCAGTTGCACGAACACCGCCGGGATCTTCTCGCCATAGCGCGAGAAGTCCTCGGCCCCGGTCACCAGCGCCGCCTGGTCGTCGACCTTGCCCGGCGAGGCCTTCTCCAGGCTGGCCTTGACCCACCCCGACAGCGCCGGGTCGTTATAGGTGACCGGATAGGGCTGGGTGAACACCGCCTGGGCTTTCGCCCCATAACGGTCGCCGATCGCGGCCACGGTCTTCTGCACCCTGTCGATCATGTCGGCCCGCCGCGCCGGATTGAAGGTCCGCAGGGTGCCGGTCATCACCAGGTCCTCGGGGATGATGTTGTTGCGCACGCCCATGTTGATCGTCGCCACGGTCAGGACGGTGGGCGAGGCGCCGACGTCGATCTGGCGGGCGGCGATCTGGTTGAAGGCCTGGACGATGTCGGCCGAGACGCTGGCCATGTCGACGCCGGCCCACGGCCGCGCCCCGTGGGTCTGCTTGCCCTTGACGGTGATCGTCATGCGCTCGGAGCCGGCATAGAAGCCGCCGGCCCGGTAGTTCAGGGCGTGGGCGTCGCCGGGGCCGATGTGCAGGCCGAAGATGGCGTCGACCTTGGGGTGGTCCAGCACGCCCTCGCGGACCATCAGCAGCGCCCCGCCCTCCTCGCCGGCCTGCGAGCCCTCCTCGGCCGGCTGGAAGATCACCACCACCGTGCCGGGGATCTCGGCCTTCATGCCGGCCAGCACGGTCGCCGCGCCCAGCAGCATGGCCACGTGGGTGTCGTGGCCGCAGGCGTGCATCACCGGCAGGGTCCGGCCCTCCCACGGGGCGGTGACCTTGGAGGCGAACGGCAGGCCGGTCTTCTCCTCGACCGGCAGGGCGTCCATGTCGGCGCGCAGGGCCACCACCTTGCCGGGCTTGCCGCCCTTCAGCACCCCGACCACGCCGGTGCGGCCGACGCCCTCGCGGACCTCGAAGCCCAGGGCCTTCAACTCCTTAGCCACCAGGGCGGCGGTGCGGACCTCCTGGTTGCCCAGTTCGGGATGCTCGTGGATGTCGCGCCGCCAGGCCACGACCCTGGGCTGGACGGCCTTGGCGGCGGCGGCGACCTGGGCGGTGGAGGGCGCGGCGAACGCGGGCGCGCCCAGCAATGCGGCGGCCAGAGCCAGCCCGGAAACCCTTGCGAACATGCCGTCCCTCGATTCCTGAAATCTCCGCGCGAGCTTGGGCGGGCGGGCATGCGGCGGTCAAGCGTGGGAGAGGCTACTGGGGACATGCCCATGGGCATGTCCCCAATCCAAGCAACTGCCCCTACGGACGGCTGGCGCCCGTCCGCTTCCGGACTAAGCTCCCCCGCATGGACGAACCAGCCGACGCTCAATTCGACACCCGCAACGACGGCGACGTCCGCGACCCCGGCGCGGGCCCGCTGAAGCCGCGCCACGCCGCCACCCTGATCATCGTCCGCGACGACGGTCCCAAGCCCCGGCTGCTGATGGGCCGGCGCAACCGCGGCCTGGCCTTCATGGCCGACAAGTGGGTGTTCCCCGGCGGCCGGGTCGATCGCGGCGACTACACCGCGCCCTCGGCCAGCGATCTGTCGCCCGACACCGCCGCCCGGCTGGCCGTCGAGCCGCGCCATCCGACGCCCGCGCGCCTGGCCCGCGCCCTGGCCCTGGCCGCGGTGCGCGAGACCTTCGAGGAGACCGGCCTGCTGCTGGCCAGGCCTGCTCCGGCGCGGCCCGGCGCGGGCGCCTGGCGGCCGTTCCTGGCCCAGGGCGCCCTGCCCGACCTGGCGCCGCTGGCGTTCGTGGCCCGGGCCATCACCCCGCCCTACCGCACCCGCCGCTTCGACGCCCGGTTCTTCATGGCCCCGGCCAGCGCCTTGCTCAGCCTGGAGCGCCAGCCCGACTGCGGCGAGCTGGACGAGATCGGCTGGTTCGACTTCGACCAGGCCCGGGCCCTGGACCTGCCCAACATCACCCGCTTCGTCGTCCACGAGGTCGGCCAGCGCCTGGCCCAGCCCGAACGCCCGGCCCCGTTCATGCGCTTCCTGCGCGGGGCGCGGCAGTTGAGCTATCTCTAGGATACGATCGGGGACACACACTCACGGCAACGCCCCTGACGGGCCGGCGAGACCGGGGTGTGAGTGTGCGTCCCCGGCCGCGCCAAAATCAGCTGTCTCTCGGCAATTGACTTTGCGCAGCCCGTGAGTATGTTCCGCGCCTCTTATTTCGACCGCGTAGGGACCTGCGCGACCATCGCAGGGATTCGACCATGGCCAAACCGGCTTCCATCAAGATCCGCCTGAACTCGACGGCGGACACCGGCTTCTTCTACGTGACCAAGAAGAACGCCCGCACCAAGACCGAAAAGATGGTGCTGAAGAAGTACGATCCGGTCATCCGCAAGCACGTCGAATTCAAGGAAGGCAAGATCAAGTAGGATCTTGTCCGTCCCAGCGACGCACACGAAAACGCCCGGCTGCGAAGTCGGGCGTTTTTCTTTGGGCCCTTGCATTGTAGGGGTTCGGGCATGCGCCAGCCGATCCTGACCGCCCTCGCCGCCCTGCTCCTGAGCGCCTGTTCGCCGCTGGCGAACGCCGCGACGCCCGTCCAGGGCTACCAGGTGGTGCGCACCTATCCGCATGATCCCAACGCCTTCACCGAGGGCCTCTTCCTGCTGGACGGCTTCCTCTATGAGAGCACCGGCCGCGAAGGCGCCTCGTCGATCCGCAAGATCGACCTGGAGACCGGCCGGGTGGAGCTGGAACGCTCGATCTCCAGCCAGTTGTTCGGCGAGGGAATCATCGACTGGAAGGACCGGCTGATCTCGCTGACCTGGAAGGACCAGCTGGGCTTCATCTACGACCTCGACGATTTCGAAACCCGCGGCGAATTTTCCTATCCCGGCGAAGGCTGGGCCCTGACCCGCGACGACCACCGGCTCATCATGAGCGACGGCACCTCGCGCCTGCGGTTCCTGGACCCCGAGACCCTGAAGGAGACCGGCGGGATCACCGTCACCGACGAAGGCCGGCCGGTGGACCAGCTCAACGAGCTGGAATGGGTCAAGGGCGAGATCTACGCCAACATCTGGCAGACCGACCGCATCGCCCGCATCGACCCCGTGACGGGCCAGGTGAAGGGCTGGATCGACCTGACGGGGCTGCTGCCGGTCGAGGACCGGGCCGGGGCCGACGTGCTGAACGGCATCGCCTACGACGCCAAGGCCGATCGCCTGATCGTGACGGGGAAGCTGTGGCCGCGGCTGTACGAGATCAGGCTGGTGCCGAAGCGCTGAACCGCGGCCGGGGACATGCCCTTGGGCGTGTCCTCATCAGCAGTCGCGGCGCCTGAACATTGGGGACACGCCCAAGGGCATGTCCCCGGCTATACTAAGCCGCCTTGCCCACCACGGCGTTGCGTCCCGAGGCCTTGGCCTCGTACACCGCCTCGTCGGCCCGCTTGAGCAGGGTCTCGGGCGTGTCGTTCGGCCCGCTGGTGGCCGAGACGCCGATCGAGATGGTCACCGTCAGCAGTTCGGAACCGTGGGCCACCCGGAACGGCGAGCCCGACACGTGCATGCGGATCCGCTCGGCGATGCGCAGGGCGTCGGCCAGCTGGGTGTCGGGCATGATCACCGTGAACTCCTCGCCGCCGTAGCGGCAAGGCAGGTCGATGGCCCGGACGTTGGAGGCCAAGCGCAGGGCGAACTCGCGCAGCACCTCGTCGCCGACGTCGTGGCCGAAGCCGTCGTTGATCTTCTTGAAGTGGTCGATGTCGATCAGCAGGGCCGCGACCGGGTCGCCGCCCAGGGCCGCGCGCTTGACCAGCGAATCGAGCTGGCCGGACATGTAGCGGCGATTGTGCAGGCCGGTCAGCTGGTCGGTGACCGCCAGTTCCAGGCTGTGGTCGAGGTTCTGGCGCAGGTAGTCGGTGTAGCGCTTGCGCTGGATCTGGGTCTTGACCCGGGCCGACAGCTCCTGCGGGTCGATCGGCCGCGGCAGGATGTCGTTGATGCCGATCTCCAGCGCCTTGACCAGGCGCGGGCGCTCGTCGGGATCGACCATGGCCAGGATCGGCAGGTGACGGGTGCGCTCGTCCGAGCGCAGGCTGGCGGCGAAGCGCAGGCCGTCGAAGCCCTTGGCGGCGGCGTTGATGATGATCAGGTCGACCGGGCCGCCGGCGCTGATCTGGGCCTTCGCGGGGTCGGATTCGATCACCGGACGGTGCTCGACCGCCAGTTCGGCGGCCACGCGCTGGGCCTGGCGTTCGTTGTCGTCGACGATCAGCACCCGGCCGCCCAGGCCGTCGAGGCGCGAGGCGGCCCCGGCGATCACGCCCATGCGGCGGCCCGAGGCCTCGCGCTGGCGCAGTTCGTCGATCACCAGCTTGAAGCGGGTCAGGCTGCGCACGCGGGCGAACAGCATGACGTCGTCGATCGGCTTGGTCAGGAAGTCCGAAGCGCCCGCCTCCAGCCCCTGGATGCGGTCGGCCCGGCCGTCCAGCGCCGTGACCAGCACGACGGGGATGTGGCGGGTGACCGGGTCTTCCTTGAGCTTCTTGCAGACGGTGAAGCCGTCCATGCCGGGCATCATCACGTCCAGCAGGATGACGTCGGGCAGTTCGTCGGCCGCCATCGCCAGGGCCGTCGGGCCGTCATTGGCGGTGGAGACCTGATAATATTCGGCCGAAAGCTTGGCCTCGAGCAGGCGGACATTGGCCTCGATATCGTCGACGACCAGGATGCGCGCGCTCACGGGCCTACCTCTCCAGCAACCGGGTGATGGTGTCGAGGAAGTGCGACACCGAGATGGGCTTGGAGATATAGGCCTCGCACCCGCCCTCGCGAATCCGTTCCTCGTCGCCCTTCATGGCAAATGCCGTAACGGCGACGACGGGGATATGCGACAGATCGTCGTCCTCCTTCAGCCACTTGGTGACTTCGAGGCCCGAGATTTCCGGCAGCTGGATGTCCATCAGGATCAGGTCGGGACGATGCTCACGGGCGATCGACAGAGCCTGCAAGCCCTCGCGGGTCTGCAGGATCTCGTAACCCTGGGCTTCGAGCAGATCATGAAACAGCTTCATGTTCAGCTCATTATCCTCCACGATGAGGACCTTCTTCGTCATCCTGACCCCGACCATTCCGGTCCGTGGCGGCGCGTGAGGGATTCGCGTCGCTTCTGGGTTCCAGATGCCACGAATATCCTTAAGCCCGCGCTAATCGCGTTTTACGACACCGACCTTGGATCATGGACCCCAGTTATTCCGACCTTCAGGCCTGCGCCGTGCGCCCCGATGCGCCCCTGGTCATCGTCGATGTCGACGAGGTGCTGGCCCAGTTCATGGCCGGCTTCGGCGCGTTCATCGCGCGCCACGGGTTCGAGCTGCGATTCGACCGCTTCGCCCTGTTCCAGAACATCTACCGGCCGGGCGAGACCCAGCATGTGGACCTGATCGCCGGCAAGGTGCTGTTCGACGACTTCTTCCGCGACGGGGCCGACGACCTGCTGCCGGCCGACGGGGCCGCCGACGCCCTGGCCGACCTGTCGACCCGGGCCGGGGTGGTGATCCTGACCAACGCCCCCGAGCACGGCCGCCAGTCCCGGGCTCGGTGGCTGAAGACTCACGGCTTCGACTACCCGCTGGTGATCAACAGCGGCCCCAAGGGCCCGCCCGCCGCCGACCTGGCCGCGCGGACCACCGGGCCCTCGGTGTTCATCGACGACCTGCTGCCGCAGCTGGAGTCGGTGGCCCAGACCGCGCCCGGCGTCTCGCGCTTCCAGATGGTGGCCGACGCGCGCCTGCGCCCCCTGGCCCCCTGCGCGCCGGAACGGCACACCCGCATCGACCTGTGGCCCGACCTGAAGACGGCCATCGAGCACAAGCTGTTCCGATGAAATCCCTCTGCCGCGACTGCCTGGCGACGGGCGAGGCCAAGGTCTCGCGCTGCCCGGCCTGCGGCTCGCCACGCGTGGTCTTCCATGAGGAACTGGGCCAGCTGAGCATGGCGCACCTGGACTGCGACGCCTTCTACGCCTCGGTCGAGAAGCGCGACGACCCCAGCTTGCGCGACAAGCCGGTGATCGTCGGCGGCGGCAAGCGCGGGGTGGTGACCACCGCCTGCTACATCGCCCGCATGAGCGGCCCGCGCTCGGCCATGCCGATGTACAAGGCGCTGAAGCTGTGCCCCGACGCCGTGGTCATCAAGCCCAACTTCGCCAAGTACCGGCACGAGAGCCGGCGGATCATGGCCAAGCTGGACGCCCTGACGCCGCTGGTGCAGCCGCTGTCGCTGGACGAGGCCTGGATCGACCTTTCGGGCACCGAGCGGCTGCACGGCGCGCCGCCGGCCGTGATGCTGGCCCGGGCCCAGAAGGAAATCGAGACCGAGATCGGCCTCACCGTCTCGATCGGCCTGGCGCCCAACAAGTTCCTGGCCAAGATCGCCTCGGAGCTGGACAAGCCGCGCGGCTTCTCGGTGATCGGCGCGACCGGCGTCGAGGCGTTCCTGGCCCCGCGTCCGGTGTCGATCCTGCCCGGCGTCGGCCCGGCCACGGTCACGACCCTGGCCTCGGAAGGCCTGCGCACGGTCGGCGACATCGCCTCGGCCGACCTCAAATGGCTGGTCAAGGTGCTGGGCTCGGGCGGCCTGCGCCTGCACCACCTGGCCCACGGCCGCGACGCGCGGGCGGTGGACCCCGAGCAGGAACGCAAGACCATCAGCGCCGAGACCACCTTCAACGACGACCTCCACCAGCGCGAGGCGCTGGAGGACGAGCTGTGGCCGCTGTGCGAGAAGGTCGCCCGCCAGGCCCGGGCCGGCGGCGTGGCCGGCCGGGTGGCGACGCTGAAGCTGCGCACCCCCGACTTCAAGATCCACACCCGCCGCCGCACCCTGCCCGTCCCGATCCAGACCGCCCGCACCCTGTTCCAGGTGGCCCGCGAGCTGCTGGCCGCCGAACCCAGGGGCCTGAGCTATCGCCTGATCGGCGCGGGCCTGACCGACTTCGTCCCGGCCGAAGGCGCGGCCGACGACTTCTTCGCCGGCGACGAGCGCAAGGCGCTGAAGAGCGAGACAGTGATCGACGGGCTGCGGGGGAAGTACGGGGCGGGGGCGGTGGTGACCGGGCGGGCGCTGAAGGGGACGAAGTAGGCGGCATCGCCACTTGCCCCCTACGGGTCGCTTCGCGACCGTCTTCCCCCATAGGGGGAAGAGCCTCGCGCGTTGAGCTCCGCCCCCTATGGGGGCGGACAGGCGGCGAAGCCGCCAGGTGGGGGCAAGTGTTCTCCCCACCAAGTCCTACATCAGCGAACCCTTGCCGCTGGTCACCTCGGTATAGCGGTGCACTCGCACGGCCTGCACCAGCCCGAACCCGACCATCACCGTCAGCATGACGGTGCCGCCGTAGCTGAGCATCGGCATCGGCACGCCCACCACCGGGGCCATGCCCATCACCATCGCGCCGTTGATCAGCACATAGAGGGCGAAGGTCGCCGTGACGCCGGCCGGCGACAGCCGGCC
>NZ_AKKF01000219.1 GCF_000281955.1 Caulobacter sp. AP07
ACGCCGTTGCGCAGCCTGGCGTAGGTGAAGCCGGAAGCCTGGGCGACCGGAACGGCCTGGAGGTGACCGTTCGCATCAAGCCCGACGGGCGCGGACGTATCCGCCGGCGCTTGAGCGTGGGCGGCGGAAACCAGAATGCAGACCGCGGCCAGCCCGCCCATGACCAGACGTCGCGACGCGGATCCCGCCGACAAGGCCGTCCCTCTGGTTCGCCCCATAGCCGCACTCCAATCCGATTGCCGACGTTCCACTCCCACGCCGGGTTTACTCCTACAAATCACCAGTGCAGTTGTCACTCGCATACGTTTTCTTTTTCGCCCAACACCGCCAAGAAATAATCCGCCATCGCTTACAATCCTTGAACTGACGGTGTCTTCGAAGGATTTCACTTCGATTTCGGTCGCGCGGTCAGCGTCGAATAACTTGCAATGCTCCGACAACAATGCTCCAACAATTCTGCGGCTCTACTCATCCCCACCGCTGCAAGCCCTGAACCTTTCTTCAAGGTCAGCGTCTTGCGTCAGGGCGCGGACGAGGACCCTAAACGAACAACTTTTCCTGACGCGCGAAGTTGACGAACAGCGGCAACCAAAGGCCGTCCGCCGCGCCGGGGCCTACGCCGAAGCCGTGACCGCCACGCGCGAACAAGTGGGTCTCGACCGTGATCTTGGCCGCGACCATGGCGTCGCGGAGCCGTACCGTATTGGCCACGGGCACCGCGTTGTCGTCTTCGGCGTGCACCAGGAAGGTCGGGGCCGCCGCCGGGGTGACATTGAGATCGGGCGACCACTCGCGGATCTGGGCCGCGGTAGGCCGGCCGCCAAACAGCGACGGCGCCACGCCGCCGTAGGCATAGGCGGGATCAACGCTTTGCACCGGATAGATCGGCGCCGTCAGCAAAGGCCTGGCGCTGAGCTGGTCGGTAGCGTCGACGGGCTTGTAGAACGGCGTCGAATGCCGCGTTGCCAGTGTCGTGGTCAGGAACCCGCCAGCGCTGAAGCCCATGACGCCAACCCGTTCGGGGTCGAGATGGAAGCGCGGTGCGTTGGCGCGAATGACGCGCATCGCCCGCTGGGCGTCGGCCGGCCCGACAGCGGCCGGATCGGTCCAGCCGTCCCTCGCCAGGCGATAGATCAGCACGAAACAGGTGATGCCCGCCCGGTTCAGGACGTCGGCGATGTGGTAACCCTCGTGATCGAAATAGTTCCATTCGAAGCTGCCGCCGGGAATGATCAGCATGGCCGAGCCATTGGGTCGGGCGGCCGGCAACGCGATCATGTACGGCTTCAGGACGCCTTTCGTGCGCCGGCTGCTATAGCCTGGACTCGTCGAGGTCTGCTCGATCACCTCGGCCATGTCGGGATGCGTGGCGCCCGCCGGCGGATGCGGCCACAGTCCGATGACCTCGCCCGGGCTCGCCGAACCTGACTGGGCGAGCACCTTGGTCGCCACGCCCGCGCCGATCGCCGACGCGCCGGCCAACACCAAAGGCGATTTTACAAGATCGCGTCGTGAAAGGCTCATGGAGACTCCTGCATTTGCGTCCAAGCCAGCCCTATGTCCCGGGGAGGGCGGGCCGTCCCGGCGACAACGCCGCCGCCGGGACTTGCTCTAGACTTTGTTTTCGCATCGCTTTGCGGAAAGCCGTGTCCAGCTTTCCGCACGACGCCCTAGTCGCCCAGCATCGCCGCGTTGCCCCAGGTGACGACCGTGGGCGCCTTGTTCTTGGCGGATTTGCCGCGCGCGACCAACTCGACGGTCTTCACCCCCGCGATGTCGGCGCTCAGGGTCTGAGCCGCCTGACCAAAACGGGTCGGCTTGGACGTCGCCAGAAGCTTGCCGTCGCCATAGACCGAGAACGTCACGGCGTCGTCGGCGTCGAACGTCGAGTCGTCGACGCCGACGTCGGCGACGAAGCGGCGGAACTGGCCGTCGGCCCGAACCTCGAACCGGGAGTTGGCGAGCACGCCCAAGCCCGTCTGATAGGTCCTGCCGTCGACGCGGAGCGTCTGCCGATAAGGCGTGGCGTCGGCCTGCGCGCCGCCCCATCCGGTATAGGCCGGCGGCTCGCCGTCGTCGGTCGTGCCGCCCCAGGGATTGCGCATCCGATGGATCGTGGGATCGGGCTGGGGAATGACCACGCCGTCGGCGGCCGGATTTACGCGTCCGGGCATTTCCGAGAGATAGAGGCCATTGGAGAGCGTACGTGCGCCAGCGGCGTCGAAGACAAGCGTCTGGCGCGGGTCGAGATGCAGCTTCGTCTCACCGGAGAACGCGGGCAGCGTCGCGCCGGTCCACAGGTCCTTGAGCGTCACTGGCGCCGTCGCGGCGAACTTCATGTGGCCCGCCGTCAGCGTCACCTCGGCCGGCGCCAGTCCGCGGTTGAAGATCGCCACGGCCTTGTGGCCGTTGCTCAGCGTCTTGACCAGGATCTGAACGTCGTCGGTGTCGTAGGCCAGCACCGCCTGGTTGCCCGCCGAGTCCTGATTGACGGCGATGAGGTCGCTGTTCCCGAGGATGTCCATCAGCGGTTGCGGCGCGTTCCTCAGGTCGTAGCCGATCAGAAGCGGCGCCGACAGCATCGACCACAGCGCGAAGTGCGACTTGGCCTCCGTCAAATGGCGCTCGTCGAAGTCGCCGTGACCGATGAAGAGCATGTCCGGATCGTTCCAGGAGCCGGGATGCGCATAGAGCGCGCGGTTGGCCGCGCTGTCGAAATTGGCCAGCATCCGCGTCCAGCTGGGCGTGATGTCGTCGCTGGTCCGCGACAGGTTGCCGACGTCCTTGGCCCAGGCGCGGACATCGGCCGAGCCCCAGGCGCAGATTGAAAAGATATAGTCGCCATCGGGATTTGCGCGGCGCAGGGCGTCGGCGACCTGTTGGTAGAGCTTGCGGACGGCCGGGATGTCGGTGCGGCGGATTTCCTTGATGTCGATCAGCGGACCGAGCGCCCGGTACTGGCCGGACTTGACGCGCGCGTTGTCCGGGTCGAAGGCGCGGATGCCGCAGGCGTCGACCTTGATGTAATCGAACGCCCAGTCCTTGAAGTAGAGTTCAATGTCTTGCTCGATATGGCCGTACAGTCCGACCTCGCGCTCGGCGACCGTGCCCTCGGGCAGGTTTGGCGCATTCGGCGCGAAGGCCTGCGAACAGTTATTGGCGCCGATATCCGAATAGATTCCGGCCTTCAGACCCATGGCATGGATGCGGTCGGTAAACGGCTTGAAGCTGGTCTGTTCGGCTCCGCCGACCGCGGCGGACGGAAAGATCGAGGTGCGCACGACCATGCGGCCGTCCGTGGTCCGTCGCTTCAGCCACCAGCCGTCGTCGATGTTGATGTAGCGGTAGCCCTTCGCGGCCAGGCCGCTGTCGACGATGGCCTTGGCGGAATCCAGGACCTTGGCTTCGGTGACGTCGGTGTGGAAGGCGTTCCACGAGTTCCAGCCCATCGGCGGCTTGGCCGCCTGTCCGGTCGCCACGGCGGTCCAGCGGCCGGTCGGCGCCAGCGGATCGGTCGCGGCATATGCTCCGCCTCCGTGACATAGCGCCAAGGCGAAACAGCCGATAATCCCTTGAACAGAACGCCTCATTATTCCCCCGTCCCCTTCGAGGGGCGATCGACGACCGTGAACCTCTAATTTGTCGTACAATAGGATGTCGGCTTGTCGCCACGCCTTCCTGATAAAAATATTTTTATATGCGAGAACGTGGCATTCGCGACACGGTGTCTCCCTGAACCGCCCTCGGAGTGGTGAGCGGTTCGTTCGCGACGACCCGCTATTGTCGCGGGTCCGGGTGCGCCTTGGCCCAGTCCAGCGCGCCCTGCAGGGTGGTCACCCAGACCTCGCCGCGGTGGGCGGCCAGCCAGGTGATCAGCTCGCGGTGCGCGGGGTCGGACACCTGCTGGTAGTCGCCGGCGACGCCGTGGAACAGGTAGACCGCCATGCCGCCGCCCGCTTGCGCCTGCTTGGCGAAATCGATCAACTGCGCGCCCGTGACCCTCTCGTCGAACCCGCGCGCGGGGATGTACATCGGATCCATCCGTCCGACGTCGGCGCGGAGGTCGTCGGGCGAGGCGTGGACGCCGCGCACATAGGTCACCAGGTTCGCGGCCCTGAGGGCCTCCAGATAGTCGACGCCGCCCGCTAGGGTCTGGCCGCATGGCGACGCGAACCCGTGGGTCGGCTTGCCGTCCAGCGCGGTCAGGAGAGTGTTCTGCTGCTCGATCTCCCTGAGCATGCTCGCCGGCGTATAGGCCTCGGACGTGTAGCGGGGATCGGTGGGAAATACAGCGGCGGGGCAGGGGTGGAAGACGGTGTGGTTGGCGAGTTCATGGCCCGCCGCGCCCACGGCGCGCCAACGCGGAACATCCGCCGGCTTCAGGTTCGCGAGGAAGAAGGTCGCCTTCAATCCGGCCTGGTCCAGCACCGGCACCGCGTGATCGAGCTGGGAGCCCAGCCCGTCGTCGTAAGTCAGCACCACCGCCGCCTTGGCCCCCTCCGGCCATTTCGTCGCCGATGCGGCCGACACGCCGCAGACCAAGCTCAGCGCGAGCGCCAGAAGCATCTTCATCGTCATCCCCCCCTCACGTCGAACACTGCGTGATTTTAGTGCTGCTACCGCTCACATGGCGGACGCGCAACCAGCTCGCTGCTCATGCACGAGACGGTCAACGTCCTCGACAGGCGCGAGGATTGGATCGAGCGTCGCCGCACGCACGTCGGCGAGTTGCGCAAGCGATCGGCCGAGGCCGCGAACAAGTTGACCCGGCTTTACTCGGCCATTGAGGACGGGCTCGTCGGCCAGGGCGCCGAGGGCCTCAAGGATCGCATTAGGGAGTTGGAGGCGATCAAGGTGGAGGCCAAGGCCGACGCCGATCGTGCCGAGGCCGCGATCGAGAAGCTTGGACCGATGATCACGCCCGAGAGCATCGAGCGCATGGCGACCGCCGCGCGGGAGGGCCTGCGAGACGCGGACGGCAAGTATCGCCGCGCGCATGTGCGGTCAGTGGCTCAGCGCGTGGAGGTGCTGTCCACGGTCGAGATCAAGATCATGGGAGGTAGAACCGAACTGCTTCGCACCATGGCCGCCTCGGCAGGCGAGCACTCGGTGCTAGTCGAAGTTCGCAGTTCTAAACCGAAGTGGCGCGCCGGATACGATTCGAACTGCTAGATCACGACCGAAAGCTTGTGTCGGTTGAGTGAAGTGCCCGACCCCTCATCCGGCGGCTACGCCGCCACCTTCTCCCGCAAGGGGAGAAGGGAAGATTCTAGTCCATCGCCCCGATATACGGCAGCCCACGGCTCTTGCCCTCGTCGTCGAGGCCGTAGCCCACCAGGTACCGGGCCGGCGCTTCCCAGGCCACGAAGTCGGGCTCGATGCGGGGCTTGGGCCAGGGCTTGCGGGCGAAGACGGCGGTCAGGACTTCGCTGGCCCCGGCGTCCTTGACCAGGCGGGCGGCCTCGCCCAGCGACAGGCCGGTGTCGAGCACGTCGTCCAGCACCAGGGCGCGGCGGCCGACCAGCGGGCGCTGCAGGTCGGCGCGGACCTCGCAGCGGCCCGAGCTCTTGCGCTCGTCATGGTACGAAGCCAGCCACAGGGCGTCGAAGCGCACGTCGCGGCCGGCCCGCCACAGGGCCCGGGTCAGGTCGGCGGCGAACCACAGGCCGCCGGTCAGCAGGCAGACGGCGACGGTGTCGTTGTCGATGCGCGGCGCGATCACCTTGGCCAGGGCTTCCACCCGCTCGGCGATCTCTTCTTGCGAGATCAGGACTTCGGGGGCGGCGCGATCGGTCATTTCAGGATTCTTCAGTGGTGGTCGGCGGGGGCCGGTTCGACCGCTCCGGTCTCATGACCGGGGGGCTCCTGTCCAGTCCCTTGCGCCGCGTCGGCGTCGGTCGAGGCGCCGGCGGCGATCTCGGCCGGCTGGTCCTGGGCCCCGCGCAGCGAAGGGGCCTGGTGGTCGGAAACCTTCTCCAGCCGGGGCGCGGCGCCAGCGGCCCTGGCCGCGCCCGCTTCCAGGGCGAAGCCGATTTCCAGGATCTTGGCGGTCTTGGGCGGGTCCAGCAGGGTCACCGAGAAGTGCCGGGTCTGGCTGGGCGGGATCATCGGGTCGGCGGCGGCGGCCAGCTTGCCGGCCACCCGCTTGTCGTGGGCGTTGAGCAGGGCCACCTGCAGCGGCGGGGTGGCGACCGTGTGGTCGGTGATGTTGCGCAGCACGCCGGTGATGGTCACGGCGGCGTGGCCGTCCTGCATCGACGGTTCGGCCTTCAGGTTCTCGATCACCAGGCCGACATTGTTCACCGGCATGCGGGCGAAGGCGTAGGCCCCGGCGGTGCTGGGCCACAGGTGGGCGACGTTCATCCGGAACACGCCGGCCGCCACCAGGATGACCACCATCACCGCGACCATGCCGCCCCAGATGACGCCGGTGGTCTTGGCTTCCCGCAGCCGGCGCTCGGCGTCGGCGCGGGCCCGGAACACCTTGGGCAGTTCCTCGCCCGGCAGGGCGCTGACCGGGGCCTCGGGATCGTCGGCAGGATTGGCCGCGCCGTCCAGCGCGGTCAGGTTCGGTTCGGCGGCCAGGTCGGCGGCCGACGGCTCCTCGAACAGGTCCAGGGCTTCTTCGTTGCGGGCCGTCCAGCGATGCCCGCAGGCCGCGCATCGCACGACGCGGCCGGCCGAGCCGACCTTGGAGTCATCGACGAAATAGCGGCTGGCGCACTCTGGGCAGGTCAGTATCATGGCCGCGAATCGGACGCTCCCCGCTCCTACCCACGAGGTCGCCGATTTTGCCAGCCATGTCCACAAGCCCCAGCGACACACCCTTGCGCATCGACGAAGATCCGGACGATGACTCCGTCCCCGTCGTCCGCTTCGAGGGCGTCTCGATGCGGTATGGACGAGGGCCGGAAACCCTGAGCGACCTCGCCTTTTCTCTACACCCAGGGTCTTTCCATTTCCTCACCGGCCCGTCGGGGGCCGGCAAGAGCTCGCTGCTCAAGCTGATCTACCTGGCCCACCGTGCGTCAAGGGGTCGCGTCGAGCTGTTCGGCCGCGACGTCAGCCTGGTCAAGCCCGAGGACCTGCCGTTCCTGCGCCGCCGCATCGGCGTGGTGTTCCAGGAATTCCGGCTGCTGGACCACCTGTCGGTGTTCGACAACGCCGCCCTGCCGCTGCGCATCTCGGGCCGCAAGCCGGCGACCTATCGCGACGACGTGGCCGAACTGCTGCAATGGGTGGGCCTGGGCGACCGCATGCACGCCTTGCCGGCCACCCTGTCTGGCGGCGAGAAGCAGCGCCTGGCCATCGCCCGCGCCGTGGTCGACCGCCCCGACGTGCTGCTGGCCGACGAGCCGACCGGCAATGTCGATCCGGCCATGTCGCTGCGCCTGCTGCGGCTGTTCGTCGAGCTCAATCGCCTGGGCACCACGGTGCTGATCGCCACCCACGACGAAGACCTGGTGGCCCGCGCCAACCGCCCCACCCTGCACCTCGAGCAAGGCCGCCTGGTCGACTTCGGCCACCCCGGCGACGACTATGACGAGGATTACGCGGGGGGCGGGGCATGAGCGAGGGCTTCACCGTCGCCCGCTGGAAGCCGGCCGCGCTGCTGCCGCCCCGCGACGCCCGCGACGGTTCGCTGGTGTTCGTGGTCGCGGTGCTGTGCTTCCTGGCCTGCCTCACGGCCCTGGCCGCCCTGGCCTCGACCCGCGCCGCCACCGGCTGGACCGCCCAGCTGACCGGCTCGGCCACCGTCGTGGTGCGCCCACGCTCGGGCGAGACCCCCGACAGCGCCGCGGCCCGCGCCGCCGAGACCCTGTCGGGCGTCAAGGGCGTCACCGAGGCCCGCGCCCTGCCCAAGGACAAGGCCGAAGCCCTGCTCGAACCCTGGATCGGCCGCGAGGCGCTGATCGCCGACCTGCCGGTGCCGCGCCTGGTGACCCTGGACCTCGACGCCAGGGCCCCGGCCACCGCCGCCACGCTGGCCAAGGCGCTGAAGGACGCCAATGTCGACGCCGTGGTCGACGACCACAGCCGCTGGATCGCCGACATCGAGCGCGCCGCCCGCCTGGCCCGCTGGGCGGCCATCGGCGTCTTCGCCCTGATCGCCGCCGCCGCCGGGGCGGTGATCATCTTCGCCACCCGCGCCGCCCTGACCGCGCGTCACGACGTCATCGAGGTCCTGCACTTCTCCGGGGCTGAGGACCGCTTCATCGCCAGCCTGTTCCAGAACCGTTTCGCGGGCATGGCCTTCATCGCCGGCTTGCTGGGCGGCGCGGGCGCGGCCATCATCGGGGCGGCGGCGCGGCTCGCGGGGGGCGGCCACGGACTGACACCGGTCCTGCCGCTGGCCTGGATCGATCTGCTGGCGCCCCTGCCCTGCCCGTTGGTGGCGGCGCTGGTGGCCGGGATCGCGGCCCGCGCCGCCTCCCTGCGCCTGTTGAGAGCCATGCCATGAAGAGCATCGCGGCCCTGCTGATCCTGGTGATGGTCTGGTTCGTGGGCCTGCTGGCCTTCACCAGCCGCGTCGACCAGTCCACGCCGCCCGCCGAACCGCCCGTCTCGGACGGGGTGGTGGTGCTGACCGGCGCGTCCAACATCCGCCTGGAGGCGGCGACCAAGCTGCTGGAGGCCGGCAAGGGCAAGCGGCTGCTGATCTCCGGCGTCAACCGCGAGGCTTCCCGCGAGGATGTGCTGGGCGTCACCAAGGCCGTGCGGCCGATCTACGAATGCTGCATCGACCTGGGCTACAGCGCCGCCGACACCATCGGCAACGCCAGCGAGACCGCCGAGTGGGCCAAGGCCAAGGACTATCACAGCCTGATCGTCGTCACCGCCGACTACCACATGCCGCGCTCGATGCTGGAACTGCGGGCGACCATGCCCGACGTGACCCTGCACCCCTATCCGGTGGTCACCGAGAGCCTCAACGCCCACCGTTGGTGGAAAGGCGGCACGAGCGCGCGGCGCATGACCGTGGAATACTGCAAGTACCTGGCGATCCTGGGCCGCGAGGCGTTCCTCAAGCTGGGTCCGAAGGAAAAGGCCGACCCCGCGAAGGGCGAAGCGGCGGCGGGCGAAGCGACGAAGGAAGCGTCTTGATCTATCTGCGTTCATTCCTGTTCCAGCTGTATTTCTGGGTGTGGTCGGTGTTCACCACCCTGTGGATGCTGCCGTTCCTGGTGCTGCCGCGCCGCGCCACGATGTGGGCGCTGCGGGTCTGGGCCAACGGGTTGATCCTGGGGCTGCGCGTGCTGGCCGGGATCAAGGTCGAGGTGCGGGGGCGTCAGCACCTGCCGGCCGGCCCCGCCCTGATCGCCGCCAAGCACCAGTCGATGTTCGACGTCTTCGCCCAGTTCGCCCTGCTGCCCGACGCCTGCCTGGTGATGAAGAAGGAACTGCTGCGCGTGCCGCTGTTCGGCTGGTACGGGCTGAAGGCCGGGATGATCGTCGTCGATCGCGCCGGCCACTCCATGGCCCTGAAGAAGCTGGTGCGCGACACCGTCGACCGGATGAAGGAAACCCGCCAGGTGGTGATCTTCCCCGAAGGCACCCGCGGCGACGTCGGGGTCGGCGGCGACTACAAGCCGGGCATCGCCGCGCTCTATCGCGAACTGGACCTGCCGGTCACGCCCCTGGCCCTGAACTGCGGCGTCCACTGGCCCAAGGGCTTCCTGCGGCCGCCGGGCACGATCGTCTTCGAATACCTGCCCGCCATCCCCGCCGGCCTGAAGCGCGGCGAGTTCATGCGCGAGGTCCAGACCCGCATCGACACCGCCACCAAGGCGTTGGAGGACGAGGGGCTCTAGGGGAGCACAACCGATGAACGCCAGGCACGTCGCGGCGATCGCCGCCATCCTTCTCGCCGGGTCGGCGGCGCCGGCCACCGCCGCGCCCAAGGCCTGCGCGCTGTCGTCCGCCGACCAGACGCAGATCTCGCAAGCGATCCGCTCCGTCTTCGCCGCGCTCGCCAAGGATGACGAGGCCGGCTTCGGCGCCGCCACCTCGCCCGGCTTCTATGCCTATGAAGGCAAGCGCGTGACGGGCCCCGAGCTCACGGCGCTGATCCGCAAGGCGCACGAGGCCGGGCGAATCTACGAATGGAACCTGGGCCCCATCGACATCCACGGCGGATGCGACGTCGCCTGGGCGGCCTGGGAAAATCACGGACAGGTCGGCGACGCCACGGGGATGAAACCGATGACCTGGCTGGAATCGGCGGCCCTGCACCGCGACGGCTCGCGTTGGGTGGTGGACTTCCTGCACGCGACGCGGGTGGCGCCGGCTCAGTAGCCGACCGCGTCGCGCAGCAGCCGCTCCACCCAGTCGTTGACCACCGCGTCCAGTACCAGATGCACGCGGTCCTCCGCGCCCCGGTTGGCCACGCTGTGCGGGTCGGAGAGCCTCAGATACCAGGCGTCGCCCGGCGCCATCACCACCCGTGCGCCGTTCAGCCGGAACTCGACCTGCGGATTGGTGGTGATCGGAATGTGGATGCGCACCGCGCCCTTGGCGACGTCGAGATCGTTGTCGCTGTGCTCCTTGATCACCGAACCGGGGGTCAGCCGCATCAGGCGGACGCTCTGGACCTCGCAGGCGAAGGCGGCCAGGACCTCACGGAAATAGCCGCACGCCGCCAGCATCAGGGTGTCCTCGAACGCCGTGGCGGTCGGGTCCGAATAGATCATCATCACCGGATGGCTGGCCCCGGCGACGCCGCGCAGGGGGATCACGCTCCAGTCGCCCTCGTAGTTCTGGGTGACGAAGTGCGAGATCCAGTCGATCGACGAGAGCGTGTCCAGGTCGCGGCGCAGCAGGACGGGATCGAACGACAAGGGCAGTTGCAGTCGGTCGGGAAACACCATCCTCTCCCCCTAGTCTTCCTCATCTTCCGCGACCAGCCCCGCAAGCGCCGACCGGGAACCCCGATGCTTCCAAACCCTGGCCCCAGACCTGGCGTGCGCGACGCCCTGGCCCGTCTTCATACGCTGGTTCTCCAGGACGCCATCCTCCAGGAAGGGTTGGGCGCCGTCGAGGACGTTCCAGCCTTCATCGAAGCGGCCGTCGAGGCGGCGCGATCCCGCGACGTCGGCCTGGACGCCGATGACCTGATCGCCCTGCTGCGGAGAGACCCCCTGGGCCTGGACCGCCTGGCGCGGCCGGCGCTGATCGACGGCTTCACGCCAACCGCGGGCTGGCTTCCGACCGAACTGTCGTGGGACGGCGTCCAGCACACCGTCGCCTGGGCCTGGTTCGGCCGGCGCCGCCTGGTCGAGCCGTTCTTCGAGGGCTCGCTGCGAAGCGTCCTGCAGCAGCCCTTCAACCGGCTGTTTCGCTTCCGCACGCCGCTGGCCGAACTGGCGGCGTGGCCCGCCAGCCTGCCCACCCTGCGGCCGGACGGTTTCATCTTCCACATGTCGCGCTGCGGCTCGACCCTGGTCGCCCAGATGCTGGCGGGACTGGACGCCCATGTCGTGGTGTCCGAGGCCCCGCCCATCGATGCGGTGGTGCAACTGGACCGCATGGCGGCCCAGCCCGGCGACGAGGCCCACGCGGCGCTGCTGCGGGCGATGGTCGGCGCGCTCGGCCAGGTGCGCAACGCCGGTGAAAGCCGCTATTTCGTCAAGCTGGACAGCTGGCACGCCCTGGCCCTGCCGCTGTTTCGCAAGGCCTTCCCCGACGTGCCCTGGGTGTTCCTCTATCGCGATCCCGTGGAGGTGCTGGTCTCGCAGGCCCGCCAGCGCGGCATCCAGATGGTGCCGGACTATGTGCCGCCCGGCTTCTACGGCCTGGACCTGCCGGACGGCGTTCCCGACGAGGACTACTGGGCCCGGGTGCTGGCCGTGGTCTGCCAGGCGGCGCTGGACGGATATGCCGAGGGCGGCGGCCTGCTGGTGAACTACGCGCAACTGCCCGCCGCCCTGCATACGGCGATCCTGCCGCATTTCGGGATCACCGCTACGGCCGCCGAGCGCCAGGCCATGGACCAGGCGGCGCGGCGCGACGCCAAGGCCCCGCAGTTCGCCTTCGCACCGGACTCGGGACGCAAGCGGCAGGCGGCGACCGCGGCGATCAGCGCCGCCAGCGACCGGCATCTGGCCGAGATCTATCACCGGCTCGAAACCCTGCGCCTGGGAGACTAGGCGGCGGCTTCCCGCGCCTCGACCATCTTCAGCAGGGCCTCCATCGCATGGTCTCGCACCCCATCCTCGCGCAGATGCAGGACCAGGTCGCGCAGGTAGTCGATGTTGCGCCCCGACAGGCCGGTCGCCCCGGCGATCAGTTCGCACTGCTGGTCCAGCGTCAGGGCTCCCGCCCACTGGCCGTGGTTCCGGTCCGACAGGAAGACCAGGGCCGGGGCCCTGCCGTTTCCGTCGATCCGCACCTCGGACCAGGCCTCGAAATAGGTCTCGGTCGGCTGTTCGCGCTCGCGCAGATAGGCGTAGACCTCGGGCCAGGCGCTGGCCGCCACGCGGTAGGCCGCGCCGCGCACCGCGCCGCCGGGAGCCAGACCCAGCACCAGGCCGGGCCGCTCATAGGTGCCCCGGTGGTGCACCGAATAGATGCAGAAGGCGCGGCGTCGCCCATGGAGCACGGCCGTTCTTCGCTCTATGAACGGGAACCCGGGCCGCCACATCAGCGATCCGTATCCGAACACCCAGCGGTCTTCGCTGTCAGTTACCATGACTCTTCCCGACCGGAGCCGCTTCTTCCATGACCCATAACGCCGCCACCCCGTCCCGCAAGCCCCGGCGTCGTGGTCTGTGGGCGCCTTTCGTGGTGCTGGCGATCGTTGCCCTGGGCTGGAGCATCGGCTGGCTGTGGCTGCGCGGCCAGGCCGAGCAGCGGATGGACGCCACCGCCGCATCGATGAAGACCCGCGGCTACGACCTGTCGTGGAAGAGCCGGACCTTCAGCGGCTACCCGTTCCGCATGGACGTCCGCCTGACCGACGCGCGGGTGGCCGAGCCCTCGGGCTGGGCGCTGCGGGCCCCGGAACTGAAGGGCGAGGCCATGGCCTACGACATCGGCCACTGGGTGGTGATCGCCCCCGCCGGGGTGGTGATGACCCGGCCGATCAACGGCGACGTGGCGATCACTGGCCAGGCCCTGCGGGCCAGCTTCGCCGGCTTCGACCAGTATCCGCCGCGCATCGCGGTCGAGGGCGCCAACCTGACCTTCACCCCGGCCCCCGGCGCCGCGCCCTTCCCGCTGCTGTCGACGGCCCTGCTGCGGCTGCGCGTCTACCCAGGTCCGGACGACCAGGCGGCGGTCCAGTTCAAAGCCGACGGCGCCAAGGCCCGCTTCACCGGCCTGCTGGGCCGCATCGCCCAGGATCGCACCGCCGCCCTGCTGTGGGACACCCGCCTGACCAAGGTCGGCGCCCTGCGCGGGACCAGCTGGGCCGACGCCGTGCGCGGCTGGTCCCAGGCCGGCGGCGCCCTGACGGTGCAGCAGGGCAAGCTGACGGCGGGCGAGGCGCTGCTGGAGGCCAAGTCCGGCGACCTGACCGTCGGGGTCGACGGCCGCCTGCGGGGCGCGCTGGACGTCGCTGTCCGCGAGACCCCGACGCAGGGCGAGACCCCGAAGAGCCCCGAGGCCGCCGCCGCCGCGGTCGCCCAGGCCCTGGGCCAGGACCCGACCCTGTCGGCCACCCTGCGGTTCGACAACGGCCGCACCCGGCTGGGCCTGTTCGACACCGGGCCTTCGCCGCGGGTTTATTGAACGCGATGCGAAGTTCGTTGAACGCAAGTTTATTCCCCACGACCTGCCCTATTGCGCCTCCGGCGGCAAAGTCTATGGTCCGGCCTCCAATTTCGGGGACAAATCATGGGTAGCGACGCGGGCGATGCGACGCCTTCGCTGGACGAGGTCCGATGGCGTATCGACGCCATCGACGGTGAGCTTCTGGCCCTGCTCGACGAGCGCGCCGGCCTGGCCCGCGCCGTGGCGGCGGCCAAGGCGGCGGCCGGCGACACCGGCTTTGGCCTGCGCCCCGGCCGCGAGGCCCTGATCGTCCGCAAGCTGCTGTCGACCCCGCGCACCGCCGCCGGCGACGCCCTGGTGATCCGCATCTGGCGCGAGCTGATGTCCGACAGCCTGGCGCGCCAGGGGCCCTATCACCTGACCGTCTGGGGTGGCCGCGACCCGGCCCGCGCCGTCGAGCTGACCCGCCTGCGCTTCGGCGTGGCCCCGCCGATGCGAGTGGTCGCCACCGACAAGGAGGCCCTGGCCGCCGCCAGGACGCCCTGGGGCGTCGGCGTCCTGGCCCTGGCCCCCGACAGCGCCTGGTGGGCCCGCCTGCTGGCCGAGCCCCGCCTGAAGATCTTCGCCGCCCTGCCCTGCCTGGAGCGCTGGGGCCCGCAGGCGGCCTTCGCGGTCGCCGAGGTCGAGGTCGAACCGACCGGCGGCGACCAGACCTTCTGGGTCACCGACAGCCCCAAGGCCGCCGACGCCATCGTCGCGGCCCTGGCCGTCGACGGCGTGGCGGCCGAACTGGTCGCCGAGGCCGGTGGCCTGAAGCTGTTCTCGCTGCTGGGCTTCTACCAGGCCGGCGACGAGCGCCTGGCCCGCGCGCCGGGGCATCTGACGGGCGTCATCGGGGCTGCGCCCACCCCCTTCGACGTGTAAGAAGACCGCTCTCCGCTACCCCGAGTTCCCCGATGACCGCTCCCGCCACCGACCGCTTCGCCGCGCCCCGCCCCACCCCAAAGCCGGGCGTGCTCGACATC
Source organism: Caulobacter sp. AP07 (assembly GCF_000281955.1). Taxonomy (GTDB): domain Bacteria; phylum Pseudomonadota; class Alphaproteobacteria; order Caulobacterales; family Caulobacteraceae; genus Caulobacter. Next base: position 14,736 of record NZ_AKKF01000219.1, read on the forward strand.
GCCGCCTATGTTGGCGGCAAGTCCAAGGTCGAGGGGATCGCCCATCCGGTGAAGCTGTCGAGCAACGAGAACATCCTGGGCTGCAGCGAGCTGGCCCGCGCCGCCTATCGCGACGCCGCCGACCGCCTGCACCTCTATCCGGACGGCAAGGCCACCGCCCTGCGCGCCGCCGTCGCCGCCCACTTCCGCCTGGAGCCCGAGCGCCTGACCTTCGGCGACGGCTCGGACGAGATCTTCGCCCTGCTCAACCAGGTCTATCTCGAGCCCGGCGACAACATCGTCCAGGGCGAGCACGGCTTCGCCGCCTACGCCATCGGGGCCCGGGCCTGCCAGGGCGAGGTCCGCTTCGCCAAGGAACCCGGCCAGCGCATCGACGTCGACGAGGTGGTCAAGTGCGTTGATGAGCGCACCCGGCTGGTGTTCATCGCCAACCCCGCCAACCCGACCGGCACCTGGCTGACGGGCGAGGAGATCCGCGCCCTGCACGCCGCCCTGCCGCCGTCGGTGGTGCTGGTGCTGGACGGCGCCTATGCCGAATTCTGCACCGACCCGCGCTTCGAGGACGGCCTGGACCTGGCCCGCACCGCCGAGAACGTCATCGTCACCCGCACCTTCTCCAAGCTGCACGGCCTGGCCGCCCTGCGGGTGGGCTGGGCCTATGGGCCGAGCGGGATCATCGACCCGATCGAGCGCATCCGCCCGCCGTTCAACACCTCGATCCCGGCGCAGGACGCCGCCATCGCCGCCCTGGCCGACGAGAACTTCCAGAAGCGCTCGATCGCCCTGGTCGAACAATGGCGGCCGTGGCTGACCCAGCAACTGGGCGGGCTGGGCCTGGAAGTCACCCCCTCGGCCGCCAATTTCGTGCTGGTCAACTTTCCCGACGTCCCGGGCAAGACGGCCCGCGAGGCCGAGGCCTTCCTGGCGAGCAAGGGCTACCTGGTCCGCGCCGTCGCCAATTACGGCCTGCCGAGCGCCATCCGCATCTCGATCGGGCTCGAAGCGCAGAACCGGGCGGTGGTGGACCTGATCGCCGCGTTCCTGGGCCGCTAGATGTCTCACCCCGGCCTGATCTACCCGAAAATGACCGTCATCGGCTTTGGCCTGATCGGCGGTTCGATCGTCCGCGCCGCGCGCGAGCAGAAGCTGGTCGGCGAGGTCGTCGTGGTCGACGCCAGCCCCGCCCACCGGGCCCGCGTCGAGGAGCTGGGCCTGGCCGACACGGTCACCGCCGACGTCGCCGAGGGCGTGGCCGGCGCCGACCTGGTGGTCATCGCCACCCCGGTCCTGGCCACCGCCGACGTGGCGGCGGTCGCCGCCG
>NZ_AKKF01000220.1 GCF_000281955.1 Caulobacter sp. AP07
CGCCACCGACGCCGCCGCGACCGCCGCCGGCGCCGCCGCCGACGCCAACAAGGCCGCCGCTGACGCCGCCGCCGCTCCGGCCGCCGGCGCCGCCGACGCCACCACCGCCGCCGAAGCTCCGGCCGCGGCCGCCCCGGCCGAAAAGAAGGAAGCCGCTCCGGCCCACTAAGGCCTGAACGGCTCCGCGACGCCTCGTCGAGGTTTTCGCGTCAGGAACGTCGAAGGGCCGTCCGCGAGGGCGGCCCTTCTTCTATAAGACCGCCATGAGCGACCCCTCCTCCCCTCTCGGCTCCCCCCTGGTCTGGCGCGACGACGGCATGCCCCAGTCGGCGCTGTACGGCGACGTCTACTTCTCCAGCGCCGACGGCCTGGCCGAGACGCGGGCGGTGTTCCTGGCCGGCTGCGACCTGCCCGCCGCCTGGGCCGGGCGCGACCACTTCACGGTCGGCGAGCTGGGCTTCGGCACCGGCCTGAACATCGCCGCCCTGCTGGACCTGTGGCGACGCGAGCGCCCCGAGGGCGGCCGGCTGCACGTCTTCTCGATCGAGGGCCACCCGATCACCCGCGACGAGGCGGCCCGGGCCCTGGCGGTCTGGCCCGAACTGGGCGAGGCGGCCGGCGTCCTGCTCGACCATTGGCCGGGCCAGGCGCGGGGCTTCCACCGCATCGACCTGCCGGGCTTCGACGCGACCTGCGACCTGGCGGTGATGGACGTCGAGCCGGCCCTGGCGGCCTGGCACGGCGCCGCCGACGCCTGGTTCCTCGACGGCTTCTCCCCGGCCCTCAACCCGGCCATGTGGCGCGAGGAGATCCTGGCCGCCGTCGCCGCGCGCTCGGCCCCGGGGGCCCGGGCCGCCACCTTCACGGTGGCCGGCGCGGTGCGGCGCGGCCTGGCCGCCGCCGGCTTCCAGGTCGACAAGCGCCCGGGCTTCGGCCGCAAGAAGCAGCGCCTGGAGGCCCGCATGCCGGACGGGCCCGACGCCGCGCCCGACGCCGCGCCGCGCCCGCGTCGCCTGGCGGTGGTCGGCGGCGGGATCGCCGGCGCCGCCATGGCCCGCGCGGCCCGCGCCGAGGGCCTGGAGGTCACGGTGTTCGACGACGGCCTGGCGCCCGCCTCGGGCAATCCCGCCGCCCTGGTCACCCCGGCCCTCGACGCCGGCGGCGGCCCGCGCGCCGCCCTGCCCGCCCAGGCCTTCGCCCGCGCCGTGACGCTGTACGCGGCCCTGCCCGAGGCGGTGATCGCCCGTGGGGTGCTGAAGCTGGCCACGACCCCGCGCGAGGCGCAACGCCACGCCGCCGTGGCCGGGCAGGACCTGTTCGAGCCCGGGTCGATGAGCCTGCTGGACGCCGAGACGGCGACCCGGCGGCTGGGCGAACCCGCGCCGGGCGCCCTGGCCATGGCCGACGCGCTGGTCGTCGAGCCGTCCCGCGTGCTCGACGCCTGGCGGGGCGAAGCCGTCGCCGTGCTGGTCGCCCGCATCGCCCGGGACGGCGCGACCTGGCGATTGTTCGACGCGCGGGACGGCTGCCTGGCGCAGGTCGACGCCGTCGTGCTGGCCGGCGGGGCCGGTCAGGCCCGGCTGTGGCCGCAGGCGCCCGTGCGGCCGGTGCGGGGCCAGACCAGTTGGACCGACCATCCCTGCCCCGCCGCCGCGGCGTTCGGCGGCTATGTCGCGCCCACCCGCGACGGCCTGCTGTTCGGCGCCACCCACGACCGCGACGCCGTCGAGACCGATGTCCGGCCGGCCGACCACGCCCGCAATCTCGAAACCTTGGCCAAGGGCCTGCCGGCCCTGGCCGCCAGGCTGGCGGACGCCCCGCTGGAGGGCCGCGCGGCCCTGCGCGCCGCCACCGCCGACCACCTGCCGCTGGCCGGCGCCGTGCCCGACGCCCCGCCCGGCCTGTTCGTGCTGGGCGGCCTGGGCGGACGGGGTTTCTGCCTGGCGCCGCTGCTGGCCGAGCATCTGGTCACGCGGATTCTGGACCTGCCCTCGCCCCTGCCCCGCGACCTGTCGGCCCTGGTCGAACCGACGCGATTTTCGTCGCGCGATCAACCTCGAGCGCTATAATTCCCCGGAACGGGGACATAGGAGAATGCGATGAACCGCATCGGCGCCGTTGTCCTCGCGGCGACCTTCCTGGCCGCGACGGGCGGCCTGCCCGTCACGGCCTCGGACGCCAAGGGCCCCGACGCCAGGGTCAAGCCGGCCAAGCAGTGTTTCCGCAGCGGACGGATCGCCAACTGGGCCGTCAGCGGCGACAGCGTGATCAATGTCCGCCTGCAAACCGCGGCCGTGTACCAGGTGACCCTGGTCGGCGCCTGTCCGGGGCTGGGGACCTATCGAACCCTGGCCTTCGACACCAGTTTCAACGACGAGATCTGCGACGGCAGGCCCGCCACGGTGATCACCCGCAGCGGCGCCGGCCCCCTGCGGTGCGCCGTGAAATCCGTGCGTCAGCTGGCCCCCGAGGAGGCCGCCGCCCTGCCGGACGCTCAACGACCCTGATCTCGACGCCATAGGAGCCGACGCTCGCAGAATGTCGGCCTAGCCGGCCCCCGACGCCCTCTCGGGACGCCCGGCCGATGACGCTCCCGATACCGTCGGGGGCGTCTTTTCTTTGGTTGCGCCTTGACCCGCAAGGACGCGCGGGAGAAAAGTTGTCTTGCGGCGCGCCACAACGTCAAGGATCGGGAACGCTGATGAAACCGCTTCTGATGCTGGGTCTGATCGCGATGACGGCGGGCGCGCCGCTGTCCATCAGGTCAAGCGCGCCGAAACTGGCCAAGGCCCAGTGCTTCCGCTCCGCCGACATCGTCAATTGGACCGCGCCCGACCAGGGGACCCTGCACCTGCGGCTGCGCGACAACCGCGTCATCGAGGCCACGTTGCGCGGCCCCTGCCCGAACTTCGACAGCAACGACACCATCGGCTTTTCGGCCCGCGCCACGCGCGTCTGCCGGGGCTCGGACCTGACGGTGGTGGGCACGGTCCGGCGCGTCCGGCACGCCGACCCGCCCTATGTCCGCTCGTGCGACGCCAGTGGTTTCCGCACGCTCTCGGCCGAGGAAACGGCCGCCCTGCCAAGCCGCGCCCGCCCCTGAACGCGCGGGACCAGGCCAAGAATATTCCGAATTCGTCACGATCGGCCTTGACCGCGTCCAAGCCGATCGTGGCGTCGCATCTCACCCGGGGGACTATCCATGAAACTGCCTTTCCTGCTCTGCCTCGTGGCGGTCGCGACCGCCGCGCCGCTCGGCGTCGCCTCCAGCGCGCCCGAGCCCGAGGCGCCGACCCAATGTTTCGGCTCCGAGGATATCGTCAACTGGACCGCGCCCGGCAAACGGACCTTGAACCTTCGGCTGCGCGACGGGTCGGTGATCCAGGGCGTGCTGCGCGGCCCCTGCCCCAGCTTCAACACCGGCGACACGATCTCCTTCTCCGCAAAGGCGCGCAGGATCTGTCGAGGCTCCGACCTTCAGGTGATCGCCGAGGTTTCACGGGTGAGACACGCCGACGACACCCAGGTCGCCGCCTGCGGCTTCACCCGCTTCCGCAAGCTCTCCATCGAGGAGGTCGCGGCGCTGCCCAGCCAGTCGCGTCCCTGATCCGCCCGCGGCCAGGGTCACGCGCATAGGAAAAGGGCCCGGCGTCGCCGCCGGGCCCTCAACTCAGGTCGCGATCGCGATCTTAGAAGTTGATCGAGATCGTGGAACGGCGGTTCAGCGGTTCCTTCACGCCATCGCCGGTGGCGACGGCCGGTTCGCTTTCGCCCTTCCAGTCGACGGCCAGGGTGGTGGCCGCGACGCCGGCCCCGACCAGACCATCGGCGACAGCCTTGGCGCGACGCTCCGACAGGCGGGCGTTGTACTTCGGCGAACCCGAGGTGTCGGTGTGGCCGACGACCACGATCTTCGTGGCGTTACCGCCCTTGGCGTAGTTCGCGGCTTCCGAAA
>NZ_AKKF01000221.1 GCF_000281955.1 Caulobacter sp. AP07
CCGCCCGCGCCGCCGCCAATCCCGCGACCTTGCCCGACACCCCGGCCCGCGCGGTCGCCGCCGCCGCCAGCCGCGCCGCCGCCCGCCAGGCCGGCCTGGCCCCGCTGATGGCCGACATGGCCCAGGCCGCCGCCGAGCCCGGCGTGCCCCGGCCCGTCAAGGCGGCGATCGAACAGGTCCTGGCCCTGCGCGCCCGGATGGACGGCCAGATCAGCGGTCCGGAAGTGCGCCAGGCCCTGCAGCGTTCGGGTCTGTTCCTCGAGGCCCGGCTGGCCGCCGCCACGCCGACCGACGGCGTCTCCCGCCAGCCGACCGGCACCCTGACCGCCCCGCCGAAAGTCGTCCCCACGCCGACGCCCAACAGCGACATGAAGGCCGCCCTGCTGGTGTTCCGCGAGGTTGTGAAGACCTGGATGGACGTCGCGCCGCCCACCTCGGCCCAGGCCGGCGGCCTCGCGACGCCGCCCGCGACGACCTCGACGCCGAACCCGGCCGCGCCGGCGGCGGCGTTCTCGACCCCGCTCGCCGATCGCGGCGCGCCCCAGGGGCTGACCGCCGCTCCGGCCGTTCCGATGCTGGATCCGGACGAGGAGGCGCTGCTTGCCAGGCCCATGCCGGTTGAAGACGCGCCTCAAGGCCTCCAGAAGCCGGCGGTGGCCTGGTCGGACGCCTGGAACGCGTCACGGGCCGGGCGTCCGCCACCCTCGCCGCCCCAGCCGGCGCTGCTGCCGGCCTTCGGGGCGATCGTCGCCGACGACTTCCCGCCCTTGCCGCTGGCCGCGCGCGCGCCCACGGCCGTCGCCCTGGCCTATGGCGGGCCCGAGGTGGCGGCCGGCGCGCCGTCGAACACCCCGCCGCCCTATGCCGGCGCCCCAACCCATGCCCAGGCCGCCGCCCAGCCGGGCCTGCCGCCCGGGTCGGACCCCCGCGCCATCGGCCATCGCCTGCTGGCCGAGACCGGCGCGGCCCTGGCCCGCACGGAACTGCTGCAGATCGCCTCGCTGCCCGACGCGCCGCCGGCCGGCCGGCCCGCCGAAGAGCAGGGCGCCCGCTGGGTGTTCGACATGCCGTTCCTGACGCCCCAGGGCCCCGCCGTGGCCCAGTTCGAGATCAGCCGCGACGGTGGCGGCGCGGGCGGGGAGGGCGGCCGCCAGATGGGCCGCACCTGGCGCGCCCGCTTCTCGCTGGACGTCGAGCCCATGGGCCCGGTCCACGCCCAGGTGGCCCTGACTGGCGACCGGGCGCGCGTTTCCCTGTGGGCCGAGCGGCCGGCCAGCATGGCCCGCCTGCGTGGCGGTCAGGACCGTCTGGACGCCGCCCTGCGCGAGGCCGCGCTGGAGCCCGAGGTCGCCTTCCACGCCGGCCAGCCGCGCAGCGCCGCCGCCGCGCCCGGCCAGTTTCTGGACCAGGCCACATGACGGGGGCCACATGACCGGGGCCATCTCCCGCGCGACGCCACGCATCGCCGTGGCCCTGCAATACGAGGAGCCGAACGCCCCGCGCGTGGTGGCCACCGGTCGCGGCTGGGTCGGCGACAAGATCGTCGAGACCGCCCGCGAACACGGCGTGCCGATCGAGGAGAACCCGGCCCTGGCCCAGGCGCTGTCGACCATCGAGCTCGACGAGGAGATTCCCGAGGCCCTCTATCGGGCCGTGGCCGAGATCCTGGGCTTCATCCTGCGCACGGCGGAGACGCGGTAGGGGTTCTAGGGGGCAGTTCGCTGACCCAGACCTGCGAGCGTGTCTTCAACTCAAAAATTCCGTCATCACCCGCTTTATGCGGGTGACCCAAGCGGCGCTGGACAGAGCGTCAGGCTCCGCTTGGGTCACCCGAACAAGTCGGGGGATGACGAACGTGGGTGGGCGTGAGCGCCAGAACACATCCGCTGACGCGAAATCGCTCCTCCGGGCTTGGTTTCAGCCGCGCCGGGTCGACTGCGTGAGCGCCAGGTCCGACCAGCGCCATCGGCCCGTTCCCAAGGCCAGCCGAACGGACCTGGGACCATCGTTCAGGGAGATCAGGACAAGGCCGTGCACGGGGTCGGCGCGACAGGGTTCGGGCGCGAAGGCGACTTCCATGGCGATGGCCTGCCGGATGCCGGCCAGCCCCTTGCCTTCCTCGCCGGAGTTTCGCATCCAGTCGCCGTCCCAGACCATGATCGCCTTGCCGGCCGCCACGGCGTCGGGGTGGGCGCGGGCGATAGCGGATTGGATTCTCGGATTCTTCCGTAACCCGTCCTGGATCAATCGCACCATGTTGCAGCCGCCGCCTTCGCCGCCGGCGCCGCCGCCTCCCGCGCCCGAGCCGGCGGTCCTCGCGCCGGCCAGCTCCGCCTCGCCCAATCCGAAAACCGGCGCGGGCGTGGGAATTTCGCTGGCGGGCAGGGGCTCGACGTCGGGCGGCGGCGGCCTGCGCACCGGCTTGAGACGGGAGCGGGGCGGAGACTCGGCCGGCGCGGGCGGCGCGGCGGCGGGCGCCTGGGCCTTGGGCGTTGGAACCTTGGGCGGCGGCGGCGGCGGCGGAGGAGGCGGCGGCGCGACCAGCGCCACCACGATGGGCTCGGCGGCCGGGGCCATGGGCGGCTCCACCCGCGCGGACAGCAGGGCGAGCAGGAGCGCGGCATGGGCTCCGACGCTCACCGCCCCGGCCAACCAGCTCCCGCGCTTGCCCAGAGCGCGGCGAACCGGCGCCTGACGATCCCGTTGGGGGTCCTGTGCTCGCCTGTTCATTGCACTCCAGAAACTGTTTTACGCTTCGACACGACCTCTTCAGATCATTCGCCCGCGTCAGCATCGTGGCGCCGAGGTCAAAAAAAGCGAAGCGCCGCGAGCCGCTTCATAGGGTCGCGCCCAGCAAAAAGGCCCCGCTTTCGCGAGGCCTTTTCCAGTTCGGCGATCCGACAAGCGCTTAGCCGCGCTTGTCGACCGGCACGTAGTCGCGTTGCGTCGCGCCGGTATAGAGCTGGCGCGGGCGGCCGATCTTGCGCGAGGGGTCCTCGAACATTTCCTTCCACTGGCTGATCCAGCCGACGGTGCGGGCCAGGGCGAACAGCACGGTGAACATCTCCTTCGGGAAGCCCATCGCCCGCAGGGTGATGCCCGAATAGAAGTCGATGTTCGGATAGAGCTTGCGGTCAATGAAGTAAGGATCGCTGAGCGCGACCTTCTCCAGCTCCATCGCCACGTGCAGCAGCGGGTCGTTGATGCCCAGTTGTTCAAGCACCTCGTAGCAGGTCTTCTGCATGACCTTGGCGCGGGGATCGAAGTTCTTGTACACGCGGTGGCCGAAGCCCATCAGCTTGTACTTGCGGTCCTTCACGCCCTGCACATAGGCGGGGATGTTCTCGACCGTGCCGATCTCTTCCAGCATCTCCAGGGCTTCCTGGTTGGCGCCGCCGTGCGACGGGCCCCAGAGGCAGGCGATGCCGGCCGCGATGCAGGCGAAGGGGTGCGCGCCCGACGAGCCAGCCAGACGGACGGTCGAGGTGGAGGCGTTCTGCTCGTGGTCGGCGTGGAGGATGAAGATGCGGTCCATGGCGCGGGTCAGGATGGGGTTGGGAACCCAGTCCTCGGCCGGCACCGAGAAGCACATGCGCAGGAAGTTTTCCGAGTAGCTCAGCTCGTTGCGCGGCGTCACGAACGGACGGCCCTGCGAGTACTGGAAAGCGCGCGCGGCGATGGTCGGCATCTTGGCGATCAGGCGGTGGGCGCTGATCTCGCGCTGCTTGGGATCGTCGACGTTCAGGCTGTCGGCATAGAAGGCCGACAGGGCGCCGACCGCGCCGGTCATCACGGCCATCGGGTGGGCGTCGCGGCGGAAACCCTGGAAGAAGCTGTCGAACTGGGCGTGCAACATCGTGTGGTAGGTGATGTTGTGTTCGAACTTGGCGAACTCGTCGGCCGTCGGCAGTTCGCCGTTCAGCAGCAGGTGGCAGACTTCGAGGAACGAAGACTCCTCGGCCAGCTGGCCGATCGGATAGCCGCGGTGCAGCAAAATGCCGGCATCGCCGTCGATATAGGTGATCTTGCTTTCGCACGACGCGGTCGAGGTGAAGGCAGGATCGAAGGTGAAGTGGTCGGAGTCGCCGTAGAATTTCCGCACGTCGACGACGTCCGGGCCCGTGCTGCCCTTGAGGATCGGCAGGTCGTAGCTCTTGTCGCCGATCGTCAGCGTGGCTTTGTCGGTCATGCGAGAGACCCCTTCAATAATGGAACGATCAGTCCAGTTTTTGATTTCGCGGTTGCGTTATAGCGCCTCATGCGCGCGACGCCAGGGCGTCGTCAAGGCGCCCCAGAGACTCGTCGCGGCCAAGCGCGGCCATGATCTTGTTCAGGTCGGGCGCCTGGGCCCCGCCGGTGAGGATCCCGCGCAGCGATGGACCGAACTTGCCAAAGCCCACGCCCTCGGATTCGGCGAAGGATTTCAACAGCGTCTCCAGTTCCGACACGCCCCAGACCGGCGCCGCGGCCAATTGAGCGCGCAGCCGCGTCAGCCGTTCCACCGTCTCGTCATTGAGCTGCTTGAGGGTTTTTTCCTCGAGCGCCAGCGGGCGCAGCTTGAGGGCGAACGCGCAGTGTTCTGACAACTCCAGGATGGTCTTGGCGCCTTCCTTGACCTGGGGAACGGTGGCCAGCAGGCGCGCGGCGGCGTCTTGCGGCAGGGGCGCGCCCTGGGCGTTCAGCGCCTTCAGCGTCAGGTCGGCCAGGCGGCCGTCCTCGGCCACGCGCAGGTGCTGGCTGTTGATGAAGTTCAGCTTGGCCCAGTCCAGGCGGGCGGGGGCCTTGACCACGTCCTTGACGTCGAACCAGGCGATGGCCTGTTCGTCGCTGAACACCTCGTCGTCGCCATGGCCCCAGCCCAGGCGGGCCAGGTAGTTGCGCAGGCCCTCGGGCAGGTAGCCCATGTCGGCGAACTCGCCGACCGCCTGCGCGCCATGCCGTTTCGACAGCTTGGCGCCGTCCGGGCCGTGGATCAGCGGGATGTGGCCGAAGGCCGGCAGGGTCCAGCCCATCGCCTGATAGATCAGGGTCTGGCGGGCGGCGTTGTTGAGATGGTCGTCGCCGCGGATCACGTGGGTGACGCCCATGTCGTGGTCGTCGACCACCACGGCCAGGTTGTAGGTCGGGGCGCCGTCAGCCCGCAGCAGGACCAGGTCGTCCAGATCGGTGTTGTTGAAGGTCACCGGACCCTTGACCATGTCGTCGACCAGGGTCGTGCCGTCCAGCGGGCCCTTGAAGCGGATGACGTGGGGCAGGGTCGGGTCGTTGGGCGGCGGGGCGTCGCGCCACGGCGAGCGCAGGGCGGGGCCGCCGGCCCGGGCGGCCTCGCGGGCCAGGGCCAGTTCCTCGACGGTCATCCAGCAGCGATAGGCGTGGCCGGTGTCGAGCAGTTGCTGCACGGCCTCGCGATGGCGGTCGGCCTGCTTGTGCTGGAAGACGACCGCGTCGTCGGATTTCATGCCCAGCCAGTCGAGGCCCTCGAAGATGGCGGCGACGGCCGGCTCGGTCGAACGCTCGCGATCGGTGTCCTCGACGCGAATAAGGAACTTTCCACCCGTATGGCGTGCATATAACCAGTTGAACAGCGCCGTGCGCGCGCCGCCGATGTGCAGGAAGCCGGTCGGCGACGGGGCGAAGCGGGTGACGACACCAGAGGTCGTGGCGGGGGAATTGGTCATCGGGATCGAGGCTGACGCATTGGAGGCCACGGATGTGGCGAGGACCGCGACGCCGGGCAAGACCGGCGGCGGCTGGGCGGCGCGTCTTAGCACGCGTCTTCGCGCCCGTCCTAGTCCGGCGAAGGTCGCCGCCGCGCTGATCGCCGAGATCGACCGCAATCGCGAGCGCTGGATGCTGTGGTCGCCGGTGGCGTTCGGGCTGGGCGCGGCCGGCTATCTGGAGCTCAAGGCCGAGCCGTCCTGGGCGTTGCTGGTCGGGTTGATGGCCGGCCTGGCGATGCTGGCCGCCCTGGTGGGACGGCGCTCGGCCCATGGAATGTCGGTGCTGCTGGTGCTGGCGACCTTCCTGGCGGCGGGGGCCCTGGCTGGCAAGGTCCGCACGACCCTGGTCGCCGCGCCGATCCTGGACCGCGACCGCTCGGTGATGAGCGTCGAGGGCTTCGTGGTCGATGTGGTCAGTCCCGGCGCGGGCGGACCCCGACTGCTGATCGCGCCCGTCAGCGTCAGCGGCCTGGCCCCGCGAGACACGCCCAAGCGGGTGCGGGTCACGGTCGAGGCCGACGACATCCCGTCGCCGGGCCAGGCGGTGCGGTTGCGGGCCATGCTGGGGCCGCCGCCGCCGCCCGCCGCGCCGGGCGCCTACGACTTCGCCCGCGACGCCTGGTTCCGGGGCGTGGGCGGGGTCGGTTTCGCGATCAGCGCGGGGCGTCCCATCGACCTGGACGCCGCCCCGGCCCGCCTGCGCCTGACCATGGCGGTCAACGCCTTCCGCTGGCGGCTGGCCAGCCGGATCGTCGATCGGATGGGCCCCGAGCGGGGCGGGATCGCCGCGGCCATGGTCACCGGCCACGAGGCCTGGATCACCAAGGCGCAGACCGAGGCCATGCGGGCCTCGGGTCTGGCCCACATCCTGTCGATCTCGGGCCTGCACATGGCGATCGTCGGCGGCTTCTGTTTCGGTCTGGCGCGGCTGGCGATCGCCGCCTGGCCGTGGGCGGCGCTGCGGGTTCCGGGCAAGAAGATCGCCGCCCTGGTCGGGCTGGCGGCGGTCGGGACCTATCTGGTGATTTCCGGCGCGCCGCCGCCGGCCTTGCGGGCGGCGATCACCGCCACCGTGGCCTTCGCCGCCATCCTGTTCGACCGCCAGGCCATCAGCCTGCACGGCCTGGCGATCGCCGCCCTGGTCATCCTGCTGGTCCAGCCCGAATCCGCCGGCGCGCCCGGCTTTCAGATGTCGTTCGCGGCGACGGCGGCCCTGGTCGCCCTGGCCGAGGCCTGGCCCCGTCCGGTGCGCGAGATCTCGGTCCCGTGGCCGATCCGGGTATTCCAGGGTGGCCTGAGCTGGCTGGCGGTCAGCGTCGGGGCCAGCCTGGTGGCGGGCCTGGCGACGGGGCCGTTCGCCATGCAGCACTTCAACCGCGTAGCGGTGTGGGGCCTGCCGGCCAACCTGGCGGTCGCGCCGCTGTCATCGTTCGTGATCATGCCGTTCCTGGCCCTGGGCGCGGCCCTGGAGGGCCTCGGGCTGGGCGGACCGTTCCTGACCGTGGCCGGCTGGGGCATCGCAGGCATGATGTGGATCGCCGACGGCTTCGCCGGCGCCGGCGGGGCCCAGCGGGTGGTGGCCAGCGGTCCGCCCTTCACCCTTGCCCTGGCCTTCGTCGGCCTGATGCTGCTGTGCCTGTGGCGCGGCCGTCTGCGCTGGCTGGGCGCGCCCCTGGCCCTGGCGGTGGCGCTGTGGCCCCGGCCGCCGGCTCCGGACGTCTGGATCGCCCCGGACGGGACCACGGCGGCGGTGCGCCGGGGCGACCAGGCGCTGTTGCTGCGTCCCGACGCCCGGCGGTTCGGGGCCGAGCTGTGGAGCCGCCGGCGCGGCCTGGCGATCGTCCCGACGGCGGTTCCCGACCCCGGCTACGTCTGCGACCGGCGGTCCTGCCGCCCGACCGCCGCCGCCCCGGTGGCCCTGGCTCTCTCCTGGAGCCGCGCGGCGCCGGACGGCGAGACCCTGGCGGCGATGTGCGCCGGGGCGGAGATCGTCGTGCTGCGCGGCCCAGCGCCGGTCAAGCCCGCCGCCTGCCACGACCGCATCGTGCTCGACGCGGCCGATTTCGAGGCGGGCGGCGCGGCCGAGCTCTATCGCCGCGACGGCGAATGGTGGATCGTCCGGGCCCAGCCCCTGCGGGGCGTCAGGCCCTGGACGGGCGCGGGCTAGGAAAACGCTGGTGTTGAAGATCTGGGGCCGTCGCAGTTCGTTCAACGTCCAGAAGGTGCTCTGGCTGGTCGGCGAACTGGACCTGCCTCACCAGCACATCCCGGCGGGCGGCGATTTTGGCGGGCTGGACGATCCCGGCTTCCGGGCCTTGAACCCGCACGGCCTGGTCCCCGTCCTCCAGGACGGCGAGACCACGGCGTGGGAGTCGCACGCCATCCTGCGCTACCTGGCGGCGACCTACGGCGCGGAGAGGTTCTGGCCCGCCGACCCCGCGGCGCGCGCCCCCATCGACGGGTGGATGGACTGGTCGCAGACGTCGTTGCAGCCGGCCTTCCTGAGCGGCGTGTTCTGGGGCTGGTACCGCACGCCCGAGGCCCTGCGCGACTTGCCCGCGATCGCCAGGGCGCTGGAGCGCACGCACCGATGCCTGGCCAAGGTCGAGGCGCGGCTGGCCGAGGGGGCGTTCGTGACGGGGCAGGGGCTGTCCCTGGCCGACATCCCGATCGGAACCTGCCTCTATCGCTATTTCGAGCTGGAGATCGCGCGTCCGCCGATGCCGCGCCTGGAGGCCTGGTACGCGCGGCTTCGCCAGCGCCCGGCCTATCGCGAACACGTCATGGTCCCGTTCGGCGAGCTCAAGGGACGGCTGGATTTCTGAAGCGGGTTGAAGTCCCTCGAACGAGTCGGGGGAGGACGGCGTTAGGAAGCTCTGGGGCGCGGAGACGGAGGTCGCCATGGAGCGGCGAGGCGGATGCGCCTGCGGAGCGGTGAGATATGTCGTGGAGGGCGGGCCGCTGCGGGTGGGCCTGTGCCACTGCATGACCTGCCGCAAGCGCCACGGCGCGCCCTGCAACGCCTTCGCGGCCTTCCGGGCCGGCAAGGTGCGGGTCGAGGGTCGGACGCTGGACTGGATGAGTTCCGAGCATGGCCGCTATCACGGCTGCGCGGTCTGCGGCTCGCCGCTGTTCTGGACGGCGGAAGGCGACGACGAGATCGAACTGCACCTGGGCGGTCTCGACGAAACGGGCCAGTTCTCGCCGCAGTACGAGATCTGGGTGAAGCGGCGCGAGCCGTGGATGCCGCCGCTGGCCGTGCCGCAATATGTCGAGAACCGGCCGGCGGGGCTGGCGTCGTAGGGAGCGCCCCGTAGAGGCGGGCGAGCTACGGTAGTGGAAAGGTGTTATGGCATTAGTGATATGATTTTATTGAGTATTGTGGAATTTTGACCGCGCGGTACATGTGAGCCCCGCCTGTCTTCGGCAAATCGAGAGAGGATGCGAGATGTCTCAGAGTCCGACCATTGTTCTCGTCCATGGCTTCTGGGGCGGGGCGGCGCATTGGAGCAAGGTCATCGTCGAGTTGTCGCGGCTTGGCCATTCGGGGCTGCGGGCCGTGGAGTTGCCCCTCACGTCGCTGGCCGACGACGCCGAACGCACCCGCAAGATGATCGCCCAGGAAGGCGGGCCGGTGCTGCTGGTGGGACATTCCTATGGCGGCGCGGTGATCACCGAGGCCGGCGACCATCCCAATGTCGTCGGCCTGGTCTATATCGCGGCCTTCGCCCCGGACGCCGGCGAGAGCCCGGGCGCCATCACGGCGAAGAACCCGCCGCTGGCCGCGGCCAATCTGGCGCCCGACAGCGACGGGTATCTCTGGGTGAAGCCGGACAGGTTCCATGAGAGCTTCTGCCAGGACCTCACCGCCGACGAAGGCCTCGTCATGGGCGTGACCCAGAAGGCCCCCCTCGCCAGCACCTTTGGCGACGAGATCAGCACGCCCGCCTGGAAGACCAAGAACAGCTGGTACCAGATCTCCAGCCAGGACCGGATGATCGCGCCGGCCAACCAGCAATGGATGTCGGGGCGACTGGGCGCGAAGAAGGTCATCACGCTTGACGCCAGCCACGCCTCGCTGGCGTCGAGGCCGGTGGAGGTCGCCGCCCTGATCGATGAAGCCGCGAAACATCAATAGGAAGCCCGTCATCGAGGTCCCCATCGAGGGGGCAGATCCGGCGAACCGGTATCCAGCTCGCTCGAGAACGCTCCAGGCGCTGTTGACGCTTGGACCTGAGGAGCGGTTGCACGTGTGCGGATATTCTGGCGCCCAGACCACCCACGTTCGTCATCCCCCGACTTGTTCGGGGGACCCAAGCAGAGTCTGACGCTCTGTCCAGCGCCGCTTGGGTCACCCGCATAAAGCGGGTGATGATGGAGTTTTTGAGTTGAAGACGCGTTCTCGGCGCCTGGATCAGCTAACGGTCCACGCCCCCTAGTGATACCGCCGGATCAGCCCCACCAGCTTGCCCTGCACCTCGACCTGGTCGGGACCGAAGATGCGGGTCTCGTACTTGGGGTTGGCGGCCTCCAGGGCGATCGAGCCGCCCTTCTTGCGCAGGCGCTTGAGGGTGGCTTCCTCGCCGACCAGGGCGACGACGATCTCGCCCGAATTGGCGGTGTCGCCCTTCCTGATGATCACATAGTCGCCGTCGAGGATGCCGGCCTCGATCATCGAGTCGCCCTGCACCTCGAGCACATAGTGCTCGCCGGCCCCCAGCATCGATTCCGGCACCGGCAGGCGCTCGCGCTCGTGCTGGATGGCGTCGATCGGGGTGCCGGCGGCGATGCGGCCGAGGATCGGCAGTTCGCGGCTGTTGTCGGCGGCCATCTGGGCCGGGGCGGGGGCGGACGGCGCCTGGCCGCCGCCTTCGACGACCTGTGGCCGGAAGGCGCCGCGTCCCTTGGGCGGCGACGCCGTGGTGGCCTGCTGCGGCAGCTTGACCACCTCCAGCGCTCTAGCCCTGTGTGCGAGCCGGCGGATGAAGCCGCGCTCCTCCAGCGCGGTGATCAAACGGTGGATGCCCGACTTGGAGGCCAGGTCGAGGGCCTCCTTCATCTCGTCGAAGGAGGGAGAGACGCCGCTCTCCTTGATCCGCTCGTGGATGAACATCAGCAGCTCGTGCTGCTTGCGCGTGAGCATGTCGGCCTCGCAAGTCGTCGCGGAACAAACCGCAAACCTTGCTAATGTTCTCTAGGTGTTCTTCGTTGATGTCAAGTTAACGGTGTTCGCCGGGCCGGCGGGCGAATTCCTCTGGAAATACAGCTCTCGTCGACGCGCGTGCGGCGGGATCCCGGCGATCCGTTCGAATCGAGGACGCCCGGCCGTTCAGGGGTGTGAATCAGACCCTCGGCGTTCCCGCTCCCGGATCTCCGCGGTTTGATCCAGCACCCAGTCCCTGAAAGCTTGGATCCGCGGCGTATTGCGGCGACTCTCCAGGTAGACCAGCCAATATCCATCTCCGTCGGATGCGGTGATATCGAACGGCTGCACCAGCTGACCCTTGGCCAGGAAGTCGCTGTAGAGATTGCGCGTGAGGATCGCGGCGCCCTGATCCGTCATCGCCGCCATCGCGTCGTAGATTTCAGCGTCGAGTCTTGCGCCGACCACGACCCTGTCGGGGTCAAACTGGAGCCCCGCCGCCTCGAACCAGGATGGCCACCAGCTGTAGTCGGCGCAAAGCAACGCGACCTTGTAGAGATCCTCGGGCCGGCGGACGCCCCCGACGCTCTCGGCCAGCCTTGGGCTGAGCATCGGCGTGTAGTCCGCGCGGAACAGATAGTGCGCCTTCAGGCCGGGCCAGTCGCCGGTGCCGGTCCGGATACCGACGTCCATGTTCTCGCGCGTGAAATCGACCAGTCGGGCGGACGCATCGACTTTCACCGCCAGATCCGGATGCATCAACTGGAATGTCCCAAGACGCACGGAGAGCCAGTTCGAGGCGAAGGTGTCGATGCTGGTGACCGCAAGCACGCGACTGGCGCCCCCCTTGGCGGCGGTCCATACGTCCGCCAGGGCCGAGAAGGTCCGCGTCGCCTGCGGCGCTAGCATTTCCCCGGTTTCCGTCAGGTCGATCCGCCGTGTGCCCCTGACGAAAAGGGGGCCTCCCGCGCGCTCCTCCAGCATCTTGATCTGATAGCTCGCGGCCGACTGGGTCATGCCGAGTTCTTCGGCCGCCTTGGTGAAGCTGCCCAGGCGCGCGGCGGCCTCGAATACGCGAAGCGCGCCGAGAGGCGGCAGGTCCCAACTCATGACGGATCAAATCTCCTTATGCATGCTAACGCAGGTTCGATTCGAAACCAAGCGACCCTCGGGGCACCATCGGCTCGCCGGATCAAGCGAGGGCACGGCTTCCCGACGAGGTCCCGCGCCGGAATGGAGGGGAACGCCCGTGATGAACGAGACTGATGACTCCCTCGCCAGGAGCCGCCGGACCATCGAGTCCTACGAAGGCTACGCGGATCGCTACGCGCTGATCAGGCAGGGTCCGGACGACCGGGAACAGGCCGCGCTCCGGCAGGTCGCATCGATCGCCGGCCTTGGTGGTGAGGTTCTGGAGATCGGCTCGGGGCCGGGGTATGGCGCGGATTTTCTCGAAACCCTGGGCGTCAAGGTCCGGCGCACCGACGCCACACGGCGCTTCCTGGAATTGCAGGCGGCGCGTGGAAAGCAGGGTGACCGCCTCGACGTCATCACCGATCCGCTCGGCGGTCCTTACGACGCCGTCGTCGCCCAGTATGTTCTCTTCCACGTGCCGCGAGATTGCATCGATCGCGTCCTGACGAAGATCGCGAGGGCCCTGAGGCCGCGCGGCGCCTTTCTGGTGTCGATGCGCGAAGGCGACTTCGAGACGGGCGGGGATTACCACGAGGTCTACTGGCGCCGGAACGACTTCACCGCCCGCCTGAAGGCGGCCGGCCTGATCGTGTTGTGGGACGAACCCGGCGTCGGTTCCGACAACGTGACCTGGAACACCTTTTTGGCAAGGAGGATGGCGTGAGTTCGAGCATGGGGGACGAGGTGAGCGATCGATCCGTGGCGTTGATGGCGCCCGACCGGGCCTTGCTCGAGCGCCTCCGGCCGGTCGCTGAGCGGATATTCACCGAAACCTTCGGAAGGCTCTACGATCCGGGGGACTTCAAGCGCTTCTGCGATGGCGCCTACCGGCCCGGCGGGACGATGTCTCGCGATTTCGACGATCCGCGCGTGCACTGGCGTGTGGCGACCGTCCAGGGCGATCCGATCGGCTACGCCAAGCTCACGCCGCTGCGGGCGCCGGCCTCTCGCCCGCGGGCCGGCGCGATGGAGCTGCAGCAGATCTACGTGCTGTCGGACTGGCATGGCGCCGGCGTCGCGGCGCGCCTGATGGAATGGGGTCTGGCGACGGCGCGCGCGCAAGGGGCCCCCGACATCTACCTCACGGTGTTCGACCACAATGAGCGCGCCAAGCGTTTCTATGCGCGCTACGGCTTTGAGGAAGTCGGCCGCTGCACCTTCCAGCTTGGCGAGCGCATCGATGACGACCGCATCTGGCGGGCGCGCCTCGACGGGTTGAAGGCGGACGAACTGGGCGACCCCTAGCATCGCTATTCGTTGCGGCAACCGCCGGTCGGGGCGCGGCTTCTGGCCGAGCCGAGGCCCTGAAGGGCCTGGGAAACGTCTCGCGTGTCGAAGCCCAGGCGGGCACGAGGATCGCGCCCCAAAGGGGCCAGCGCCCACTCGTGGTTCTCCGCAGCATCCGTACAGGCGCGCATGACAAGACGCGAAGGCGCCGTCGATTTCACCGTCAAGATGGAGTTTGATCCGATGAAACTGTTCTTCGCGCCGGACTTCAGCAGCCTTGCCGCTCACACGGCGTTGCTGGAGGCCGGGCTTCGGTTCGAGATCGCGCGGGTGGATCTCGAGTCCGGACAGCTCCGTGGCGGCGGCGCCTATCTCGATGTCAATCCGAAGGGGCAGGTGCCCGCGCTGATGTTTGACGATGGTCAGGTGCTGACCGAGAACGTGGCGATCCTCGCCTGGATCGCCGACCGCGCTCCGCACCTTGCGCCATCGGGAGATATGGGCCGCTATCGGCTCCTGGAGATGCTGAGCTTTATCGCCAGCGAGATCCACAAGCGGTTCCCGATCTATATGTCGATCCCTGAAGACGCCCGAGCGCCGATCGCCGGCGAAATCGTCGGATGGTTCAGCTTTGTCGCGCCCCGCCTCGAACGCGGCTACCTTTTCGGGGAAACCTTCAGCGTGGCGGACGCCTATCTGTTCGTCATGGCGCGCGGCGCGCTCCAGCTGGGCTTTCCCATTGATGAGCCGCTTCGCGACTATGTCGCACGGATTGAAGCGCGCCCCGCCGTGCGAACGGCCCTGAGCCGGGAGGCGCGATGATGGCTTTCAACCGGGCTGACTTCTACGACGCCGAGCTGCGACGGCACCACGAACATTTCCGCGCCGCCCTCAAGGTGGGGCCGCGCGACCGCGTGCTGGATATCGGCTGCGGCGCCGGGCAATCCGCGCGGGAAGCCGCCCGCATCGCGGTGCGGGGCAGCGTGGTCGGCGTGGATGTGTCGGAAGAGATGCTCGACGTGGCGCGCCGGCGAAGCGCGGCGGAGGGCTTGCGAAACGTCGTGTTCGAACGGGCCGATGCGCAGGTCCGGGCGTTTCCGGTCGCGCATTTCGATCTGTGCGTCAGCCGCTTCGGCGCGATGTTCTTCGCCGATCCGGTCGCCGCCTTCACCAACATGGCCCAAGCGATGCGCCCTGGAGCGCGCCTCGTGCTCATGGTGTGGCAGGGCCGTGATCGTAACGAATGGGCTACCGCCCTGCAGAGCGTGTTGGCTCCGGGCGGCGACCAGGTCGGGAATACGCCCCCCGCGTTCTCGCTCGGTGATCCCGCGGTCACGACGGGCATTCTGACCGCGGCGGGCTTTACGTCGATCGATTTCGCCGAAGTGCGCGAGCCGGTCTTCTATGGTCCTAACATCGATGCGGCGTACGACGCCGTCGTCGAGCTGTTCCTGGCAAAGCCTGTGCCGGACGTCGCCGACACGACCGCCGAAGAGCGGTTCCAGCGTCTGCGCGCCCTACTGGATGCGCACCTGACCGCGGACGGCGTGCTCTTCGACTCCCGCGCCTGGATCGTGACCGCGCGCCGGGATAGCGAAACGTCCTAGCCCAGCAACGCCCGTGTCGCCGCCGCGACGTCGGCCTGGCGCATCAGGCTTTCGCCGACCAGCATGGCCTTGGCGCCGGCCGCCTCCATCCGCGCCGCGTCGGCGGCGACGAACAGCCCGCTCTCGGTGACCAGCAGGGCGTCCCTGGGAGCCTGGACGGCCAGGCGTTCGGTGACCGCCAGGTCGACCACGAAGCTCTTGAGGTCGCGGTTGTTGATCCCGACCAGGGTGGAGCCCAGCGCGCCGGCCCGGGCCATCTCGGCCTCGTCATGGACCTCGACCAGGGCGTCCATGCCCAGGCGGGCCGCCTCGGCCATCAGCTCGGCGGCCAGGGCGTCGTCGACCATCGCCAGGATCACCAGGATGGCGTCGGCCCCCAGGGCGCGGCTCTCGGCGACCTGCCAGGGGTCGACCAGGAAGTCCTTGCGGATGCAGGGCAGGGCGACGGCGGCGCGGGCGTCGATCAGGTAGCCGTCGGCGCCCTGGAAACTGGGGCCGTCGGTCAGCACCGACAGGCAGGCCGCGCCGCCGGCTTCGTAGGCGCGGGCCAGGGCCGGCGGGTCGAAGTCGGCGCGGATCAGGCCCTTGGACGGCGAGGCCTTCTTGATCTCGGCGATCAGGGCCAGCTTGCCCGGCGCGTGGGCGGCCTCCAGCGCGGCGCGGAAGCCGCGCGGGCTGTTGGCGGCCTTCGCCGCGGCGTCGACCTGGGCGAAGGCGCGTCGGCGCTTCCGGTCGGCGACCTCCTCGCGCTTGTAGGCGGCGATCTTGGCGAGGATGTCGGTCATGCGGGGAGGGTTTCGCTGTTGGTGGCGGCGACCAGGCCGGCCAGGGCGGCCTTGGCGCGGCCGTCGTCGAGCACCGCGCCGGCCAGTTCGACGCCTTCGCGCAGGGTCTCGACCTTGTCGGCCACCAGGAAGGCGGCGGCGGCGTTGAGCATGACGATGTCGCGATAGGGCCCGGTCTGGCCGTCCAGCAGGGCGGTCAGGGCGGCGGCGTTGTAGGCCGGCTCGCCGCCGGTGATGTCGGCCAGGGCGGCGCGCGGCAGGCCGACGGCCTCGGGGGTGATGGTGAACAGGCGCACCGACCCGTCGCGCCATTCGGCGACGTCGGTCTCGCCGGTGGTGGTCAGCTCGTCCAGGCCGGAGCCGTGCACCGACCAGGCGCGCTCGGCCCCCAGCGCCCCCAGGGCCTTGGCCACGGGTTCGACGAAGCGGTGGGACGAGACGCCGACGACCTGGCGCTTGGCGCCGGCCGGGTTGGTCAGCGGGCCCAGCAGGTTGAAGATCGTGCGGAAGCCCAGCTGCTGGCGGATCGGCGAGACGTGCTTCATCGCCCCGTGGTGCGACTGGGCGAACAGGAAGCAGATGCCGGCGGTGTCGAGCGCATGGCGCTGCTGGGCCAGGCTGGCGTCGATATTGACCCCCAGGGCGGCCAGGACGTCGGCGGTGCCGGACTTGGAGGTGATCGCCCGGTTGCCGTGCTTGGCCACCTTCAGGCCGCCGCCGGCCGCCACGAAGCCCACGGCGGTCGAGATGTTGAGGGTGTGCAGGCCGTCGCCGCCGGTGCCGCAGACGTCGATCACCGCATAGGGGTGGTCCAGGTGGATGGCGGCGCGGCGCATGGCGCGGGCGCAGGCGGTGATCTCGCCCACCGTCTCGCCGCGCAGGCGCATGGCGGTGACCGCCGCGGCCACCTGGGCGGGGGTCGGCTCGCCGCGCAGGCAGGCGGCGAAGAACAGCTCGGCGTCGTCCTCGTCGAGGGTCTGGCCGTCGGCCAGCTTGGCGAGCAGGGGCTTGAAGGCGTCCGACACGGCTAGACCCAGATCGCCGCGTCGCGCTTGACCTTGGCCAGGTCCAGGAAGTTGGCCAGCAGCTGATGGCCGCCCTCGGTGGCGATCGATTCGGGGTGGAACTGCACGCCGTAGACCGGCCGGGTCCGGTGCTGCACGCCC
Organism: Caulobacter sp. AP07; assembly: GCF_000281955.1. Taxonomy (GTDB): domain Bacteria; phylum Pseudomonadota; class Alphaproteobacteria; order Caulobacterales; family Caulobacteraceae; genus Caulobacter. The sequence continues at coordinate 16,843 of NZ_AKKF01000221.1, forward strand.
ATGATCTCGCCGTCCTCGGTCCAGGCGGTGATCTCCAGCTCGGCGGGCAGGGTGGAGCGGTCGACCGCCAGGCTGTGGTAGCGGGTGGCGGTGAACGGGTTGGGCAGGCCCTTGAAGATGCCCTGGTCGTTGTGGAAGATCTTGCTGGTCTTGCCGTGCATCACCGACTTGGCGCGGATCACGTCGCCGCCATAGGCCTGGCCGATGGCCTGGTGGCCCAGGCAGACGCCGAGGATGGCCAGGTCGTCGGCCGCGCCGCGCAGCAGCGGCAGGCAGATGCCGGCCTGGTCGGGGGCCTTGGGACCCGGCGACAGCAGCACCGCCTGCGGGCGAAGGCCCAGGGCCTCCTGCACCGTCAGCTCGTCGTTGCGATGGACGACGGTCTCGGCCCCCAGCTCGTTCAGATAGTGGACGAGGTTGTAGGTGAAGCTGTCGTAGTTATCGATGACCAGGATCATGACGCCGCCTTTCCAGATTCAAGCTTCTAGTGCGGGTTCACCAAAAAGGTGAGGGGTTTCGCGTCCAAGATTTTCTGAGGCGGCCCCCAGTGCGAAAGCGCCGCATTGCTTCGATGTGGGCGTCGGGCATGCTCGACGCCATGAACCCCGCTGATTCCGCCCTCGACACCGCCGCCGTCGCCTACGCCAGGGCCCTGCTGCGCCGGCCGTCGCGGCGGCAGAGGATGGGGCCGGTGCTGGCCGCCGCGGCCTTCGCGGCGCTCAGCGCCATCACCTTCGCCGCCGTGATGGTGATGGCCCCGCCGGCGGTCACCCAGCATCTGCCGGCCGACCGCCTGGGCGGCTAGGCGAAGCGCCAGGCTTCCTCGGCCGCGCGCTTGAGGGCGCGGGACTTGTGCAGGGTCTCGTCGTACTCGGCGTCCGGATCGCTGTCGGCGACGACGCCGCCGCCGGCCTGGACGTACATCATCCCGTCCTTGACCAGCGCCGTGCGCAGCACGATGCAGGTGTCGACCGAGCCGTCGGCGCCGATATAGCCGACCGCGCCGGCGTAGCCGATGCCGCGCTTCTCGATCTCCAGCTCGTCGATGATCTCCATGGCCCGCACCTTGGGCGCGCCGGACAGGGTGCCGGCGGGCAGGGCGGCCATCAGCACGTCGACCGGGTCCACGCCCTCGGGCGCGTCGCCCTCGACGTTGGAGACGATGTGCATGACGTGGCTGTAGCGCTCGATCTTGAAGCTGTCGGTGACCCGGACGTTGGCCCCCTTGCTCCGGGCGGCCGGATCGTTGCTGCCGGCGTGCTTGAGCATGGCGACCCGGCCGACGTCGTTGCGGCCCAGGTCCAGCAGCATCAGGTGCTCGGAGCGCTCCTTGGGATCGGCCAGCAGTTCCTTCTCCAGCGCCAGATCCTCTTCCGGCGTAGCGCCGCGCGGACGGGTGCCGGCGATCGGGCGGATGGTGATCTTGCCGTCGCGCAGGCGCACCAGGATCTCGGGCGACGAGCCGACCAGCTCGAAGCCGTCCAGGTCGAGGAAGTACAGGAACGGCGACGGGTTGGTCCGCCGCAGCGAGCGATAGAGGGCGAAGGCGTCCAGTTCGAACGGGGCGCGGAACCGATGGCTGGGCACCACCTGGAAGATGTCGCCGGCCCGGATGTAGTCCTTGGCCTTCTCGACGATCTCCGCGTAGTCGGCGCGGCTGACCGGGGTGGTGAAGTCCATCGGGCCATGGCTGGGACGCGGGGCGTCGTGGGCCAGGGGACGGCGCAGGTCGGCCATCACCGTCTCGATCCGCGCGCGGGCGGCGGCGTAGGCGTCCTGGGCCGAGACCCCGGCGACGGGCCGCGCCGTGGTGACCAGGATGATCTCCTGGGCGATGGCGTCGAACACCGCCACGATCGACGGCCGGGTCATGATCCCGTCCGGCAGGCCCAGGCTGTCGGGATTGACGTCGGGCAGGCGCTCGGCCAGCCGGACCATGTCGTAGCCCAGCGCCCCGAACACCCCGGCCGACGGCGGCGGCAGGCCGGCCGGCAGGTCGATGCGCGAGGTGGCGATCAGGTCGCGCAGGCTGTCGAGGGCGCCGCCGGCCTGCGGCGTGAACCGGCCGGCGGCGATGTCGTCGCCCTGGGCGATCTCGGCCTGGTCGCCGCGGCAGCGCCAGACCAGGTCTGGCTTCATGGCGACGATCGAATAGCGGCCGCGCCAGGCCCCGCCCTCGACGCTTTCGAACAGGAAGGCGTAGGGCCGGCCGTGGCCGATCTTCAGATAGGCCGAGACCGGGGTCTCCAGGTCGTCGATCAGCCGGGTCCAGACCACCTGCGGGCGGCCGGACTCGTAGGCGGCGGTAAAGGCCTCGAGGCTGGGCTCCAGGCTCATTGAGCCTTTTCCTTGGCCTTGGGCTTGCCGCCGTCCTTGGGCAGCAGGGTGGTGTCGACGCCGATCGCCTGGCGGGCCAGGTCGAGATTGACCTTGGTCTTCAGCTGGGCCTTGGCGGCGTCCTGGGCGGCCAGGCTGACGTCGCGCAGCAGGCCTTGCGAGGTCTGGCCGCGCATGGCCTCGGTGATCCGGGCCATCTGCGGCGTGGCGCCGGGGCGGACGGCCTCGACCTTGGCGACCAGGAAACCGCCCTGGGGGGCGCGGGCGGTGAAGGGCTCGCCCGGCTTGGCGCCGAAGGTGGTGACCAGCAGGTCGCGGCCCAGGCCCTGGAACTGGCGGGCGTTCTCGCGGGTGATGTTGGGCACGCGCTGGACGTTGGAGCCGGCGGCGGCGGCGACGGCCTCCATCGACTCGCCCTTCTTGACCCGGGCGCCCAGCTCGTCGGCCTTGGCCTTCATGCGCTCGAGCAGCTTGGTGATCATCCACTGCTGGGTCAGCTGCGGCTTGATCTCGGCCAGGGGCGGCAGGGCCTTGGGAATGATCTTCTCGACGCGGACGGCGTAGTATTCGCCCTTGCCGGCCTCGATCAGCTCGCTCTCGCCGCCGGACGACAGCTCGAAAGCGGTCTTCAGCACCTCGGGCGTCAGGCCGGGGACCGGCTGGCCGCTCTCGTCGACGCCCTGGGCGGCGACCGGCGCTGTGGTCAGCACCAGGGCGCCGGCCTTGGTGGCGGCGTCCAGCAGGTTGGCGCCGCCGTCGTGGGCGTCCTGGTAGGTCTGGGTCTGCTCATAGGCCTTGGCCTGGGCGGCCTGGACCTTCAGCTCGGCCTCGATGGCCGGGCGCTGCGACTCCAGGGTCGGGACGGTGGGCGGGTTGATCTTGACCAGCTTGACCACCGAGACGCCGAGGTCCCCGGCGATCGGCGGGCTGACCTGGCCCTCGGCCAGGGCGAACACCGCCGCGGCCACCTTGGCGTCGGGCAGGGCCGACTTCGGCTTGGAGTCGATCATCACCGGCTGCTTGCCGTAGGCGCTGGCGACGACGGCGGGCTGGTCGCCCTTGGCCAGGCGCTGGGCGATCACCGCCGCGGCCTTGGCGTCCGGGGCGAAGACCTGGACGTAGGAGCGGGTCTCGGCCACGCCCAGGGTGTCCTTGCGGAAGTTGAAGGTCTTGACGACGTCGGCCTCGTTGACGGTCGCCGACGGCTCCAGGGCCTTGGCGCTGAAGCGGGCCACCGACAGCACCCGGGTCTCGGGGCGGGTCAGCTGCTCGGCGTGTTCCTTCATGAAGGCCTGGAGCTGGGCGTCGGTCGGCGGGGCGGGCTTCTCGACGATCGAGGGGTTGATCGCGAAGGCCGCCAGGTCGCGGGCCTCCAGGCCATAGGCCGCCTGCAGGGCGGAATAGATGCGCGGCGCGCGCAGACCGCCCGCGACGGCCGCCAGCATCTGGGTCTGGGCGATGTCGTCACGCAGCGTGGCTTCGTACCGGGCCGGGTTCAGCTGGTTCTCGGCCAGCAGCGCCGCGTACATCTTGGGGTCGAACTTGCCGGTGATCGGGTCGAACGGGCGCTGGCCCGGGGGCAGGCCGGCCAGTTGCTCGCGCAGGATGTCGCCGACCAGCTTGTCGGACGGGCGGATGCCCATCTGGCGGATCAGCTCGGCCATCGATTCCTGCAGCGCCAGCTGCTGCAGCATCTGGCGGTCCAGCCCGGCCTCGACCGCCAGGTCGGGGGTGATGGTCTGGCCCTGCGCCTGCTGCTGCTTGCGATAGCCCTCGAACCGCGTCTTGAAGTCCTCCGGCGGCACGTTGCGCGACCCCGCCGCGATCACCCACTTGCCGGGCGGATGGCGGAACACGTCGCTGATGCCGAACACCGCGAAACTGACGATGAGCAGACCAAACAGGACCACCGCGAACGGGGATTTGGCGAAGGAGCGGAAGCCGGCGAGCATGACTGGGAGAAACCTTCCTCAAGAACCGCGCGGAGTTCACGCAAGGCGACGGAACGGACGCGAGTTGCGGGTATAGTAGAGGCTCAGGGGCCCCGGCAAGCGGCGCGGGCGAGCGCGAGCGGTCTTGACTTCCCAAGCGGCCGAGGTCCCAAACCGGGGACATGACCCTTTCCTTGACTACGCCCCGGCCGCTGATCGCCGGAAATTGGAAGATGTTCGGCCTCGAAACGTCGCTGGACGAAGCCCGCGCCGTCGCCGCCGCCGTGGCGTCTAGGCCCCCCGCCGCCCGGGTGGCGCTGTGTCCGCCGGCCACCCTGCTGCACCGGATGTCCGAGGCGATGGCTGGCGAGGGCGTCCTGGTCGGCGGCCAGGACTGCCATCCGAATCCCTCCGGCCCCCATACCGGCGACGTCTCCGCGGCCATGCTGGTCGACGCCGGGGCCAGGCTGGTGATTCTCGGCCATTCCGAGCGCCGCGCCGACCATGGCGAAAGCGACGCCCTGGTGTCGGCCAAGGTCGAGGCCGCCCTGGCCGCCGGCCTGGAGCCGATCGTCTGCTGCGGCGAGACCCTGGCCCAGCGCGACGCCGGCCAGGCCCAGGCCGTGGTCACCGGCATGGCCCGCGCCTCGCTGCCCGCTTCGCTGGCCGGTCAGGACTTCGCCGTGGCCTATGAGCCGGTCTGGGCCATCGGCACGGGCCGCACCCCCACCGTGGCCGACATCGCCGCCATCCACGCCGCCCTGCGCGCCGTGCTGGTCGAGCGGTTCGGCGAACACGGCGCCACCGTGCCGATCCTCTATGGCGGCTCGGTCAAGCCCGACAACGCCCGCGAGATCCTGGCGACGCCGGAGGTCGGCGGCGCCCTGGTCGGCGGGGCGTCGCTGAAGGCCGCGGACTTCCTGGCGATCATCGACGCGGCGTAGCGAACGCCTTCCAGAAGCCCTCTCCC
>NZ_AKKF01000222.1 GCF_000281955.1 Caulobacter sp. AP07
CGGCGGCAGCGGCGGCTTCTCGATCGCGGCCGGCGTCTCGGTCGGCAAGAGCACAGGCGCGGCGTCCTTGAGCATCGGCGGCGGCGGCGGGGTCGGAGGCGACGGCGGCGTTGTGACCGTCAACAGCCACGACCTGATCGAAACCCACGGCGATCGCGCCTACGCGATCCAGGCCCAGAGCATCGGCGGCGGCGGCGGCGCGGGCGGCTTCTCGGCGGCGGTGACGGTGGCTCTGTCGTCCGGCAAGCCCATCGGCATCGGCGCCGCGATCGGCGGCTCTGGCGGCGCGGGCGGCGACGGCAAGAACGTCACCGTGACAAGCGACCTCGGCGCGGTGACGCACGGCGAGGACGCCCACGGCCTGATCGCCCAGAGCATCGGCGGCGGCGGCGGCAGCGGCGGCTTCTCGGTCGCCGGCGCGCTGACGCAAGGGACCAGCACGATCGGCGTCTCGGCCTCCATCGGCGGTTCGGGCGGCTCGGCGGGCGACGCCGGCATTGTCCGGGTCACCACCGACGGCGTGACCACCACCGAGGGGGCGCGCGCCTACGGCGTGTTCGCCCAGAGCGTGGGCGGCGGCGGCGGCGACGGCGGCTTCGCCGGAGCCCTGACCGGCGGCCTGTCCTCGACCGACAACATCGCCATCGGCGTGTCGATCGGCGGCTCCGGCGGTTCGGCGGGCCTCGGCGGCGACGTCTATGTCACCAACAACGGCAAGGTCGGCACCACCGGCGACGGCGCCACGGCGGTGTTCGCCCAGAGCGTGGGCGGCGGCGGCGGCACGGGCGGCATGGCCGTCTCGGCGACCCTGGGCGGGGCCAAGTCCAAGAACATCTCGCTGGCGTTCGGCGGTTCGGGCGGTGGCGGCGGCAAGGGCGGCGATGTCCACGTCACCTCGACCGACCTGGTGGTCACCGAGGGCGATGACGCCACCGGCATCTTCGCCCAGAGCGTGGGCGGCGGCGGCGGGGCCGGCGGCGCGGCCGGGGCCCTGGCGGTGTCGGGCGGCGAGTCGACCAACCTGTCGATGAACATGGGCGGCTCGGGCGCCACGGGCTCGATCGGCGGCGACGTCACGGTCCTCAACAGCGGCACGGTGGTCACCCACGGCGAGCAGTCGCACGGCATTTTCGCCGAGAGCATCGGCGGCGGCGGCGGCCACGGCGGCATGGCCGGCATCGACGAGAACCAGTGGTCCGACTACATGGCCGGCGGGGCCGGCACGGTCAGCCTGGGCTCCAACAGCAACAACATCTCGGTCGCCCTGGGCGGCTCCGGCGGAACGGGCAACGACGGTGGCGTCGTCAAGGTGACCAACAGCGGCGTCGTGGCCACCACCGGCGAGTCCCAGGCCAACGCCATCTACGCCCAGAGCATCGGCGGCGGCGGCGGCGACGCGGGCGTGGCCACGGCGGCGTCGGGCAGCTTCGGCCAGGGCCGGAACGGCACCTACGCCATCGCCCTGGGTGGCTCCGGCGGCGCGGCCGGCGACGGCAAGCTCGTCCAGGTGTTCAACAGCGGTTCGCTGAGCACGGTGGGCGGCAACTCGACCGGCATCGTGGCCCAGTCGGTGGGCGGCGGCGGCGGCGGCGGCGGCGACGCGCGCGGCTTCTCGCTGAGCTTCGCCAAGAAGGCGGCCGGCACCAGCAAGGCGACCTCGGTCAACCTGTCGATCGGCGGGTCGGGCGGCGCGGCCGGCGAGGGCGGCGAGGTCAATGTGACCAATAGCGGCCAGATCCAGACCCTGGGCGGCGACTCGCACGGCGTGTTCGCCCAGTCGGTCGGCGGCGGCGGTGGTCGCGGCGGCCTGATCTCGACCCAGGGCGAGGAGGTCGTCACCTTCCTCGACATGGCCAACAAGGGCGAGGCCAAGGGCGGTCAGATCGCCATCGGCGGCTCGGGTTCGGGCGGCGGCGACGGCGGCCTGGTCACGGTCGGCAACAGCGGCGTGATCTGGACCAAGGGCAAGGACGCCCACGGGGTGTTCGCCCAGTCGGTGGGCGGCGGCGGCGGCGACGGCGGTTCGGGCCTGGCCGGCGAGGTCAGCATCGGCGGCCAGGGCGGCGTGGCCGGGAACGGCGGCGAGGTCCGGGTGACCAACAGCGGGACCATCGTCACCGAGGGGGCCCTGTCGCGCGGCGTCTTCGCCCAGAGCGTGGGCGGCGGCGGCGGCACGGGCGGGGCCACCGACTACGACGGCGACGACACCTATTCCTACAGCAAGGGCCTGTCGGACACGATGAAGGTGGTCGGCAACCTGACCGCCACCAAGGACCTGATCGACTCGTTCAGCGAGCCGGCCTGGGGGATCAGCATCGGCGGCACGGGCGGTTCGGCCGGCGACGGCGGCGTGGTCAAGGTCGACAACAGCGGCGCGATCTACACCTCCGGCCGGCTGTCGCACGGGATCATGGCCCAGAGCGTCGGCGGCGGTGGCGGCACGGGCGGCGAGGGGACGATCACGGGCGTCGGCCAGATCGTGTTCTCCGGCGTCGGCGGCACGGCCGGCGACGGCGGCGACGTGACGGTCGTCAACAGCGGTCTGATCCAGACCTCGGGCTACGGCGCCTACGGCATCTTCGCCCAGAGCATCGGCGGCGGCGGCGGCGTGGCCGGCGACGTGTCGCTGGGCATCGCCTCGTGGGGCGACTTCGGCCCGTTCGGCGGCGAGGACTACAGCGACTACGCCGACATGAGCATCAACCCGCTGGACGGCTACGGCGGCGACGGCGGCGATGTGAAGGTGACCAACACCGGCGACATCGTGCTGCTGGGCGAGGGCGCGGTCGGCATCTTCGCCCAGAGCGTGGGCGGCGGCGGCGGCCTGTTCGGCAGCGGCCTGGGCCTGTCGTTCGCCGGTTCGCTGGGCGGGACCGGCGATGCGGGCACGGTCACCGTGGTCCAGAACGGCAACATCTATGTCGGCGGCAAGAACGGGATCGGGGCCTTCTTCCAGAGCCAGGCCGGCGACGTCCCGGCCGCGGGCGCGCACAGCCCGGCCCTGGCCTCGGCCTCGGCCGCGATCCCGGCCCCGGCCTATTCGGCCAAGGACATCGTCGCCACCCTGAACGGCGACGTGCGCGGCGGCTCGGTCTACGGCAAGGGCGTGCTGATCGACGGCGGCAAGAACAACGTCATCAACCTGATGGGCGTGGTCTCGGCGGCCTCGAACCTGGCGATCGTCGGCACGACCGGCAACGACACGATCAACAGCCACAAGGGCGTGGTCGGCAACATCGACCTGGGGAGCGGGACCAACGCCTTCAACAACCTGTCGACGGCCGTCCTGCAGTCGCTGGACTTCATCAAGCTGAACGGCGGGCTGCTGAAGACCGACGGGGTGTTCACCCCGGGCGGCAATGGCCTGGTGCAGACCACCCGCGTCGAGGGCGACTTCACCCAGACGGCCAGCGGCGTGTTCCTGGCCGACCTCGACCTGGGCAAGACCGGCAAGGCCGGCGAGATCGACCGCCTGGACGTCACCGGCAAGCTGGACCTGAAGGGCAAGTTCGTCCTGCAGATCATGGACCCCGGCCACATCCGGCCGGGCGACCACACCGCCACGATCCTCAACGGCGTGGGCACCCTGACCTCGTCCGGCCTGCAACTGGTGGCCCCGACCTCGTCGATCGCCACCTTCGAGCTGAAGACCACGGCCGACGACCTGAACCTGCGCTACGTGGTCGACTTCTCGCCGGCCGGGTTCAACGTCAACCGCACGGCGGTGGGCGACCACATCAACAACATCCAGCTGGCCGGCAGCTCGACGGGCTTCGCGCCCGTGGCGGCCGAACTGTTCTGGGAGCCGTCGCAGGCGGCCCTGGCCAACTACTACGACAGCTTCAGCCCCGAGGCCTATGCCGACCAGGTGGCGGTGACCAACTTCGCCATCGCCGGCTTCACCGACTCGCTGATGAGCTGCCCGACCGTTCCCGGCCAGGTCGAGCTGTCGCCTGAGGGCTGCGTCTGGGCCAAGGCCGGCGGTCGTCTGGTCAAGCTGGACGCCACGGCCCAGGATATGGCCTTCGAGGAGCGCGCGACGGGCCTGTCGGGCGGCTTCGAGGGCGAGGTGGCGCCGCACTGGCGGGTCGGCGCCGCGGCTTCGGCTGAAAGCCTGCGCACCGGGATCGAGACCCGCACCAACGGTTCGGGCGAGCGCTACCAGTTCGGCGTGGTGGCCAAGCGCGTGCAGGGGCCGCTGACGGCGGCCCTGGCCTTCGACACCGGCATGAGCTCGCTGGAGACCCGCCGGGCGGTGCTGCTGCCCTCGGGCCTGCGGATGGCCGAGGCCAAGCAACGCCAGACCTTCCAGGCCCTGACCGCCCGGGTCAGCTACCGCCTGGGCGAGGACCGGCTGTACGCCAAGCCGATCGCCGAGCTGAGCCACAGCCGGATCAAGACGGACGCCTTCACCGAAACCGGGGCCGGGGCCCTGAACCTGGTGGCCCCCGAGCAGAAGGACCGCGCCACCCGGCTGAGCGCCAAGCTGGAGGTCGGCGGCGAGTTCATGCAGGGCGTCACGGCGATCCGGCCCTATGCCCGGGTCGGCGCGACCACCACCCTGTCGGGCAAGGCCCCGCTGTTCACGGCCGCCTTCGAAAGCGCGCCGGGACCGTCGGGCCAGTTCAGCGTCGCCGGGCGCCTGGACAAGACCACGCTCGACACCGAGCTGGGCGTGTCGATCGTCAACGCCAAGGGGGCCAGCGCCAAGCTCAACTGGTCGGGGCAGTTCGGCGACCGGGTCAGCAACCAGAGCCTGGCGGTGAAGTTCACCGTGCCGTTCTAAGGCTGAGCCGCGCTTGCGCCGGCGCGGCTAAACTTGGTACTTCGACGCTTCACGCGACGGGGCGGGCTTGTTGGCCCGTCCCGTCGTCGCTATTTGGCGCTCTGCGCTGAACCCTGATTGAAACGAGACGTCCCGTGGCGAAACCGGCCAAAGCCATCATCCTCAGCGCCGGCCAGGGCAAGCGCCTGTCGCCGCTCACCGACACCCGTCCCAAGTGCCTGGTCGAGCTTTCGGGCCGCACCGTGCTGCACTGGCAGCTCAAGCACCTGGCGCAGGCGGGGATCACCGAGGCGGTGGTCGTCACCGGCTTCGCCGCCGACACGGTCGAGAAGGAAGTCGCGGGGCTCGACATTCCGGGCCTGAGCGTGCGGACCCTGTTCAACCCGTTCTATGCCCTGACCGACAACCTGGCGACCTGCTGGCTGGCGCGCGGCGAGATGCGCGGCGACTTCCTGCTGCTGAACGGCGACACCCTGTTCGAGACCGCCATCGCCCAGCGCCTGATCGCCGCGCCGTCGGCCCCGATCACCGTCACCATCGATCGCAAGGCCGCCGGCTACGACGCCGACGACATGAAGGTGCTGACCGAGGGCCTCAGCCTGCGGGCCATCGGCAAGACCATCGAGCAGTACGACGCCGAGTCGATCGGCTTCCTGAAGTTCGATCCCGAGGGCGCGGCGCTGTTCACCCGCATCGTCGAGCAGGCCCTGCGCACGCCGGAAGGCCTGAAGCGCTGGTACCTCAGCGTCATCAACCAGATCGCCCAGGACCACGACGTGGTTCGCACCCAGTCGATCGAGGGCCTGCAATGGGCCGAGATGGACTTCCCCGAAGACCTGCCGGGCAACCGCGCCCTGGCCGCCGCCTGGGTGGCGGCGGGGGAGTAGGGGCCACGGTCGGGGACAGGCGCATGCGCCTGTCCCCAGCAGGTTCCACGACACCGCTGCCGACAATCTGACCATCGGGCGCCCACAGCCTGTCATTGCGTCGTCATGTAACTTGCCTATAGGCCGCAGGCCCGCGTGCAAGTAAGTGGGCTCTTATAAGTGACGGCTGATTCAACGATCGTCCCTTTCGGTTCTCTCTGTCGGTTTCAACAATCCAGTCCTGGATTTGGTGGGGTTCTCATGTCTCGTTTCAACGCCCGTAAGTGCGCGCTCCTGCTGGGCGCGGGTCTTTCCGCCCTGACCTTCGCCAACGCCGCCCTGGCGCAGGAAGCGTCCACCACCGCGCTGGACGAGGTCGTCGTCACGGCCGAGCGCCGCTCGGAAAACCTGCAGAAGGTGCCGGTGTCGGTGGCCGTGGTCGGCGGCGACCAGCTGCGCGCCATCCAGGGCGGCGGCGACGACATCATCTCGCTGTCGGGCAAGGTGCCCAGCTTCTACGCCGAGACCACCACGGGCCGGATCTTCCCGCGCTTCTACATCCGCGGCCTGGGCAATATCGACTTCTACCTCGGCGCCTCGCAGCCGGTGTCGATCATCCAGGATGACGTCGTGCTCGAGCACGTGGTGCTGAAGTCGAACCCGGTGTTCGACGTCAAGCAGGTGGAAGTGCTGCGCGGCCCGCAGGGCTCGCTGTTCGGCCGCAACACCACGGCCGGCATCGTCAAGTTCGACACCAACAAGCCGACCCAGACCCTGCAGGGCCGCGCCAGCGCCTCCTACGGCACCTACGGCACCACCACCTTCGACGGCGGCATCGGCGGCCCGATCGTCGCCGACAAGCTGGCCTTCCGCGTGTCGGCCCTCTACCAGCACCGCGACGACTACGTCGATAACGTCTATGCCGGCGCCAGCGCCGACGGCACCGTGACGCCGAAGAAGAACGCCATGGGCGGCTTCGACGAAAAGGACGTGCGCCTGCAGATCCTGGCCACGCCCACCGACCAGCTGACGGTCCTGGCCTCGGCCCACGCCCGCAACTACGAGGGCACCTCGACCCTGTTCCTGCGCCAGGCGCTGAAGAAGGGCTCCAACAAGCCCACCGCGCCGCGCGACCAGGTCGCCTTCGACGAGGCCAACAACAACCCGCAGGCCTATGACACGCAGGGCGCGTCGCTGAACGTCGCCTACGACTTCGGCCCGGTGACCCTGACCTCGATCAGCGCCTACGAGACCACCGCCGGCTACAGCCGCGGCGACACCGACGGCGGCGCGGCCGCCAACTATCCGGTGGGCGGCGTTCCCAACGGCTTTGGCCAGTCGATGGGCCGGGTTCGCGACCTCGACCAACTGACCCAGGAAATCCGCCTGGCCAGCAACGGCGATAACCGCCTGAAGTGGCAGGTCGGCGGCATGTACTTCGACTCGCGCGACACCACCGAGTTCTACCAGCGCGCCTACTTCACCAAGACCAACCCCAACAACTGGGTGCGGCTCCACAACCTCAACACCTCGTGGGCGCTGTTCGGCCAGCTCAGCTACAAGGTCACCGACGCCCTGACGATCACCGCCGGCGCGCGCGAAACCTATGACGCCAAGAAGACCGTGCTGGCCCAGACCGCCAACACCGCCGCCGGCGCCGTGACCTACAACGGCCGTCGCTATGTGCGCCTGACGGACGAACAGCCCAGCTGGGATCTGAGCGCGCTCTACCAGGTGAACCCCGACGTCAGCGTCTACGCCCGCGTCGCCAAGGGCTTCCGCGGTCCGACCATCCAGGGCCGCTCGGCGGTGTTCAACGCCGACTTCACGACCGCCAATTCCGAGACGATCCTGTCCTACGAAGCCGGCTTCAAGAGCGCCCTGCTCGACAACAGCCTGCGCTTCAACGCCTCGGCCTTCGCCTATGAGGTCAAGGACATCCAGCTGAACGGCAACGACTCGAACGGCAACGGCGTGCTGTTCAACGCCGACAAGGCCCAGGCCTACGGCATGGAAGCCGACGCCGAATGGCGTCCGGTGTCCAACCTGCTGCTGACGGCCGGCGTCAGCCTGCTGCACAGCGAGATCAAGGACAAGCGCGTCTACGCCCAGGTCTGCGCCCTCAACAGCGTCGTGGTCTGCACGGTCAAGAACCCGACGATCGCGATCGTCGGCCCGTTCGGCACCAGCACCTTCGCCCAGATCGACGGCCAGCCGCTGCCCAACGCGCCGAAGTACAACTTCAACTTCACGGCGCGCTACGACCTGCCGGTCGGCGCCGACGGCAAGCTGTTCGTCGCCACCGACTGGAACGTGCAGGGCTATACCAACTTCGTGCTCTACAAGACCGACGAGTTCTACTCGAAGAACAACTTCGAAGGCGGGCTGAAGCTCGGCTACGAAGGCGGCAACGGCGCCTATGAAGTGGCGCTGTTCGGCCGCAACATCACCAACGAGAAGAACCTCAAGGGCGTGATCGAGAACTACATGGCGGCGGTCTACAACGACCCGCGCATCGTGGGGATTTCGGTCAGCGCGAAGCTGAACTAGGACTTTTCTCAAATAGCGCCGTCATCCCGGGCACAAGGCCCGGGATGACGGCGGTGAG
>NZ_AKKF01000223.1 GCF_000281955.1 Caulobacter sp. AP07
CCAGGATGTCGACCTTGCCGAACGCCGCGACGGTCTCGTCGACGACGCGCTGGACGGGTTCGATCGAGCCAAAGTCGGCCTGGATCGACAGGAACTTGCGGCCCGTGGCCTCGACCAGTCCTTGCGTCTCGGTGGGCGCGCTGCGGCCGGCCGCGGCGACGTTGGCGCCGGCCTCCGCCAGGGCCATGGCCACGGCCTGACCCAGGCCGGTGTTGGCGCCGGTGACGAGGGCGACCTTGCCTTCGAGGCTGAACGGGTTGGCCATGGTGCGAAGCTCTCTGCAAAAGTTGTCATCCCGGAAGCGGCGAAGCCGCTGTCCGGGACCCAGGGGCGGCGCGCGCGGCCCCTGGGTCCCGGGTCTTCGCTGCGCTTCGCCCGGGATGACACGGGAAAAGCGCGGGAGCGGTCCCCGCCCCTACTTCATGTCAGGATGGGTGGAGTGGTAGATCTTGGCGAACATCAGGTGGTCCTCGCGAGCGGTGGCGAACGCCCCTATTTGAAAGTCACGTTCTGAGTGTTGGGTCCGATCTCGATCAGGTCCGGATCCGCGCCGGTCAGCTTGCGGCCGGCGATCGTGACGTTCTCGAAACTGATGTTTCGGACGGGTCGGTCGGCGGCTAGGCCCGAGACGGTGGAAGGGCTCGCCCATCCGGCGCCCGTAAAGCGGATGTTCCGAAACCGCACCCCGTCGACCAGGAGGCCCGGACTGGTGTTGTACTTGGCGTTGTAGACGGTTCGGACGTTGAACAGCTTGCCTTCCTGGATGTGGTCGACGCGCACATCCTCGAAGAGGATGTTCCGCACGGTATTGGTGTCGCCGGCGCTGATCGCGAGCGCGCCCTGATATTCCGGATCGTCCTCGTCGAGACCCAGGATGTCGATATTCTCGATGCGGACATCTTCGATGACATTGGGCGATTTGCTGTCGCCGTGGAGGCCGATGAACACCGCGTGGGCGACATCCGGCCAGAAGATGGAATCGCTGACCCGCACACGCTGCGTGTCGCCAACGCCGGACTTTCGCGTCGCGTAGATCGCCAGGCTGTCGTCCGAGGTTCGAATGAACGCCCGCTCGACCTCGACGTCCTTGCACCCGAAGAGGTTGACGCCGTCGGACCAGGATCCGTTGCTCAGCGTCTTGATGTCCCTGAACGTCACCTTGCTCGAGGATGCGCACGCGATCGTTCCATGCTTGGGCGTCAGGAACGTCAGTCCCTCGATCAGCACGTTGTGGGAATCCTGCACGACCAGCTGATCGGCCGGCCGATCGACCATGCCCCGCCCGATGATGCGGACGTTCTCGACCCTTTCGGGCTTGAAGACGCCCTGCAGCACCGCGCCGCCGGCGACATAGATCGTCTGGCCGGATTTGACCGGAAAATAGAGGCCGCCATCGGGAGGCGTATGGAGGCCAGGCTCATAGACCACCACGTCCGGCCCCGGCGCCGGACGGGCGATGGGCGCCCCTGCGAAGATATGCAGGTTCTGCAATCGATCACCGTCGAACTCGACGGAGAGGTTTTGCGGCCGGTCGATCTTGAAGACCACCAAACCATCGCGGACCGTCGGCTTGACGCCACGTCCCGTCGGGCGCACCGCCACGCGCTTGAAGTCGCCGTTGTTCTTCTGGACGCCGATCTCGACCTCACCTTCGAAATCAAACTGGACGACGGTCGCGTCGCTGGGTCCGTCGGCGTCGATCTTGACGTTGTATTCGTACAGATCCTGCCAGGCTCCGCCCGGCTTGCGGACTCGAACCGTGAAGGTGTCGTTGTGCATGCTGTAGACCAGCCCGCCGGGCGGCGCCGGATAGACGTAGAGGCCCGAGGCGGCGCCGTCCGCCGCCCAGGCAGCACCCGCCGCGGCGGTCGACACGATCAAAGAGGCAGCGACGGAACAGGCGGTCCGAAGACGCGGCGTCGGGATAAGGTGCATCGTTTTCTCCCTATTTGGCGACGCTCTTCATGAACTGGCGTCATTGGCATACGCCCGCAGGCCCCTTCCGAACCACGCGCCTTGCCGGCTACGGTCCTTCAAGCAGGCGCGCCGGGCAAAGAACGCGGAGCGCCGTACTTGTCGGCGCCCCGCCGACGGATGACGTCGAGACATTCGCAGGAGCCCGAAGGCGACATATTGATATCGATATCATTTGCTCATCGCAAGCGACTCTAGCGCCCTCCATTTGACCAGCAAAAAGCATTTGGTATCGTTATCAAATTCATCTATTGAGCGAAGGGTCGGACCGAAACGCGCCACGTAGCGTGTCTTGCGCGGCGCTTAGGGAGGATGACGCATGGCCTTCAGGAAGAATTACGCGCTGCTGAGCGCCTTCCTCTTCTTCTACTTCTTCGCCCAAGCCATGAGCATCTCGCTCCTGGCCCTCTGGCTGAAGCGCACCTTGGGGCTGAGCGGCGTGGAGACGGGTGTCGTCTTCGCCGCCAATTTCATCTTCGCGATGATCTCCCAGCCGATTTACGGCTTTATCTCCGACAAGGTCGGCCTGCGAAAGACGGTGCTCTGGCTCGTCAGCGTGATGGTGCTTCTGTCAGGCGTGTTCTTCGCCTTCGTCTATGGCCCGCTGCTGAAGACGAACCTGCTGCTGGGGGCGGCGGTCGGCGGCGCCTATTTGGGCGTGACGTTCATCGCCGGCAGCTACGCCCTCGAATCCTTCGTGGATCGGGTCGGACGAAAGTACGGTTTCGAATATAGCCGAGCGCGGCTGTGGGGCTCGCTGGGCTTTGCGTTCGCGGCCTTCTTCTCTGGACGGCTGTTCAACCTCGACCCGATGTACAATTTCGCGCTGGCCTCCTGCGCCGGCCTGCTCCTGCTGCCGCTGCTGGCGTTCGCGAAGATCGAACCGAGCGCCGACGAAAAGGAGAGTTCGGACGCGCTGAAGGCCACCGACGCGATGGCCATCTTCAAGTTGCCGAAATTCTGGGGCTTCATGGTCCTGATCCTGGGCGTGACCAACCTCTACCTGGTCTACGATCAGCAGTTCCCTGCCTACTACGCCTCGCAGTTCGCCGATCCCAAGCAGGGCGCGGCGATGTTCGGCTACCTCAACTCGGCGCAGATCTTCGTCGAGGCGGGGATGCTCTTCATCGCGCCCAGCATCGTCAAGCGGATCGGCGCCAAGAACGGCCTGTTGCTGGCCGCGGGGATCATGATCGTCCGCATCGCCGGCTCGGGCCTGGTCGAGGGCCCCGTCGCGATCTCGTCCATGAAGATGCTGCATTCGCTCGAGTTGCCGATCCTGGTGGTCTCGATCTTCCGCTACATTGCCTTTCATTTCGAGAACCGCCTGGCCTCGACGCTCTATCTGGTCGGCGTCAGCTTCGGCCACTCGTTGGGCTTGGCCATCCTCTCGCCGATCGTCGGCAAGAGCTACGACATGATCGGCTTTCCCCACACCTATCTTCTGATCGCGTTGTCCGCCGCGGCCTTCTGGATCGCCTCCGCGTTCAGCCTTTCCCCCACGCCGCGCGATGTCGCCCCGGACGGCGATGTTCAGCGCGACACCGCCTTGGCGCAAGCCGACCTGGGCGGTGCGGATATCGCCAAGGTCAATTGAAGATGTCCCTGTTGCTTTCCAACATTCCGGCGCGCGAACCCCTGGCGCGCGCACCTGAACTGCTCGCCCAGGCAAGGCCGAGCAGAGAGCGCCTGGACGCGATCCTCGCCGCCGTTCTGGCCCGGATCGACCGCAATCTCGAGGTGTTCACGGACGCGTTCCCAGCGCCATCGAGCGTCAACGGGGTCTATCCGGCGATCGACAACATCGAGTGGACCAACGGATTTTGGACCGGGATGCTCTGGCTGGCCTATGAGGCCAGCGGCGAGGCCCGCTACCGCGCGGCGGCGGACAAGCAGGTTCGAACCTTCGCCGCGCGGATCCAGAACGAGATCAACGTCGACCACCACGACCTTGGCTTTCTGTATTCGCTCTCCTGCGTCGCGTCCTGGAAGCTGACCGGAGACATCGGCGCCAGGGACGCGGCCCTGGCCGCGGCCCGGCGGCTGATGACCCGCTATCTGCCCGCGGCCGGGATCGTTCAGGCCTGGGGCGATCTGAGCGATCCGCAGCAGGCCGGACGCATGATCATCGACTGCAATCTCAACCTGCCCCTGCTCTATTGGGCGAGCGCCGAAACGGGCGATCCGATCTTCAGGCTTGCCGCCGATCGCCACATCGACCAGGCCGCCCGCTTCATCGTCCGCTCCGACGCCTCGACGTTCCATACGTTCTACATGGATCCCAAGTCGGGCGCTCCGGTGGGCGGAAAGACCCACCAGGGCTTCAGCGACGCGTCCTGCTGGGCGCGCGGCCAGGCCTGGGGCATCTCGGGGTTTCCGCTCGTCCACCGCTACAAGGCCGATGCCGGACTGATCCAGGTCGCCGCGCGGCTGGCCAACTACTATCTGAACCGGTTGCCGGCGGACCTCATCTGTTGCTGGGATCTGATCTTCACCCAGGCGCCGCACGAGCGGGACAGCTCGGCCGCGGCGATCACGGCCTGCGGCCTGCTTGAACTGGCCCGGGCCCTGCCCCTGACCGACCCGGATCGGACCGCCTACGAGGCCGCCGCGGTGTCGATGGTCCTGACCCTGGGCGAGCAGTACCTGCTGCCGCTGGGCGCGCCTGGAAGCGGCGTGCTGGCCCACGCGGTCTACCACATGCCCAACAAGGTCGGCGTCGATGAGGCCTGTATCTGGGGCGACTACTTCTTCCTCGAGGCCCTCGTGCGCCTCACGCGGGTTTGGGAGCCCTACTGGTGATTCAGATCGGCGTGGATTTCGGCGGAACCAAGGTGGAGGCGGCCGCGCTCGACGCCGAGGGCGCGGTGTTGGCCAAGGCGCGAGCGCCCAATCCCGGAGCCTATGACAAGGCGTTGACGACGGTGCGTGACCTGGTCGCAGGCCTCGAACGGCAGGTGGGCGCGCGCGGTACGCTGGGCGTGGGCGCGCCAGGCTCGATCTCTCCGACCAGCGGCGTCATGCGCAACGCCAACTCCCTCTATCTCAACGGGCGCACGTTTCGCGAGGACCTGTCGCAAGCCTTGGGCCGTCCGGTGCGGCTGGCCAACGACGCCAATTGCCTGGCCCTGTCCGAAGCGGTCGACGGCGCGGCCGCGGGGGCCAAGGTCGCCTTCGCGATCATCCTCGGAACGGGCTGTGGCGGCGGACTGGTCGTCGACGGACGGCTCGTCGAAGGGGCCAACGGCATCGGCGGCGAATGGGGGCACATCCCCCTCCCCTGGCCCAGCGCGGCCGAACGCGAGGGACCGCGCTGCTGGTGCGGTCAGCGGGGGTGCCTGGAGATGTGGGTGTCGGGAACCGGCCTGCAGCACGACTTTCAGACAACGACCGGCCTGCGGCGCTCGGGTGAAGAGATCATCGCCCTGTGGCGTCAAGGTGATGATCAGGCCACGGCGGCGTTCGATCGCCTGTTGGATCGCCTCGGTCGCGCCGTGGCGGTGCTTTGCAATATCGTCGATCCGGATGCGATCGTCATCGGAGGCGGCCTGTCCAATGTGCCCGAGGTGTGCCAGCGGCTTCCCGATCTCGTCGCCAGGCGCGTGTTTTCCGATCGCTGGAGCGCACGGATCAAGCCGGCCTTCTGGGGGGATGCTTCCGGCGTGCGTGGCGCGGCGCGCCTTTGGAGCCTCGGGGAAGCGCGCGAACAGTTGGCGCAGGCGCTCACCTAGGGCGGAGCCAGACCCGAGGAGGCGCGATCGACGAGCGTGAAAGACATGAGCTTATGGGCGGGGCGTTGGGTTCCGCCCAGTTTCCTTGCCCGGATTTCATCGACGATCAGCGCCACCGCCGCGCGCCCCATGTCGGCGATCGGCTGATGAATGGTCGTCAGCTCGGGCCAGACCGTACTGGCCACGGCGGTGTCGTCGAAACCGCAGACGGACAAGTCCCTGGGAACCGCGATCTGACGGCCATGCGCCACGGCCAGGGTCGCCGCGGCCATGTCGTCATTGCTGGCGAAGATCGCGCTTGGCCGGACCCGCGCCTCGAAGAGCTTTTCCGCCGCGACGAGTCCGGACCTGTAGGTGAACAAGCCCTGGACGATCCATTCGGGTCGCACGGCGAGGTCCGCTTCAGCCATCCCCGCCAGGAAGCCCTCGAAGCGCAGTTCCGTCGGGGTGTGCTCGGGATCGCCCTTGATGAAGGCGATGTCGCGATGCCCAAGGGCGATCAGGTGGCGGGTCATCGCCAACGCCCCCTCATAGTCATCGATGCGAACGCTCGACACGTCCTGCATCGGCCGGGCCGTCGCCAGGGCCAGGACGGTCACGCCCTCCGCGCGCAGCATGTCTATGGTTTGGCGCGAGTCACACAACGGAGGGGGCAGGATCACGCCGTCGACGCCGGCCGCCAAGAGCCGTTCGACCGCCTGCCTTTGGCCCGCGAGTCCCTCGCAACGCTCCAACATCAGATGGCTGGCGAGCCTGGAGCTCTCCTCGAGTCCGCCCATCATGATCTCGCTGAGATAGGACGCCGAGGGATTGCTGTAGAGGATGCCCACGCGCGCCGCCGTGGCGCGCGATCGCGTCGCCCGAGCCGCGACGTTGACTTGATAGTTGAGCGCGCGAACGGACGCCTCGACCTTTTCGCGCATGGCCGGGCTGACATTGGTCGTTCCGCGAATGACGCGGGAGACGGTCATGGATCCCACGCCCGCGTGGCGCGCGACGTCGTGAATCGTGATCGGCCGTGAAACCGTGTTCACCGCGCCTTCGGTCCCGATCGCGGCGGCGCTTTCCGCCGACCGGGATCGCGGCGGCGGCGCCCCCAGCACGTCCGCCCCAAGGGCCGCCTTGGTCTTGCGGGGACTCTTCAAGCAAACACCACGATTGTGAACGATAACAATTCATCCTAGCCGCGCTTTTCATGCACGCCAAAGGAAAATCGGACAAAGCGGGGCGCCTCGCGCCGAAGCCCCGCGTCGATGCCAATGTCGCGCACCTTTGGACTTCGGGGGGCAGTCGTCGTTAAACTGGCGATGCGACCTGCGAGAGTCGCGGTTCGCGGGGCGAGGAATCCTTGAGTACGCACAAGCGACAGGCGCCGACCATTCACGACGTCGCCCAACATGCGGGCGTTTCCTCGATGACCGCGTCTCGCGTCGTCAACGACTACCCGCACGTGCGTCCCGCCGTCCGGGCCAAGGTCGAAGAGGCGATCAAGACGCTCGGCTATCGCCCAAACTCTCAGGCGCGGGCGACCAGGACCGGAATCTCGCAAATTGGCATGATCTATTCGAACGCCAATTCCTCCAATCTCAGCAGCTACCTGATGGGCGCGTTCCGCCAGGCCAGCATCAGCGGCTGTCAGCTCTTGATCGAGCCGAGCCAAGTCCATCCATCCCCGGCGGACGCGGTGCGCAAGCTCATCGAGGTCGGCGCCGGCGCCGTGATCCTTCCGCCGCCGCTGTGTGACGATGCGTCCATCCGGGCGCTTCTGGAAAAGGCCGGCGTGGGCGCCGTCAGCTTCGCCACCGCCCGCCCCCAGCCGAACGCGCCGGCGGTGTTCATCGACGACTTCGAGGGCGCGCGCCTGATGACGCAGCACCTGATCGACCTGGGTCATGTCGATATCGCCTTCGTGCGCGGCGACCCCGCGCACTCGACCGCCCAGCGCCGGGAGCAAGGCTATCGCGACACCATGGTCGCCGCTGGCCTGGTGGTGCGCGACAGCTATGTCGCCGATGGCGGCTTCAGCTACCGAGGCGGCCTGGAGGCCGCCCGCCATCTCCTGGGCCTGCGACGGCGGCCGTCGGCGATCTTCGCGGCCAACGACGACATGGCCGCGGCAGTCAGCGCGGTGGCGCACGGTCTGGGACTGTCGATACCCGCCGACCTCAGCATCGCGGGCTTCGACGACACGCCGGTCGCCACGACCATGTGGCCGGAGTTGACCACCATCCGTCAGCCGATCGCGGACATGGCCGCCTCCGCCGTGCTTCTGGCCCTGGACATCGGCCGGTCGGGCCCGGACGCCGCCAACCAGATCCAGGCCGAACTCACCTTGGTCCAGCGGGCCTCGACGAGCGCGCCTCCCGCCTGAGCGCGCGTCGCCCGGGCTTGCCAAATCATCACCCGTCCGCTCTGATATCGATAACACAAGAATATCGGGGAAAGAGACTGATCATGCAGCGGCACTCGTCAGCGCGCCGGATCGCGTTGGTCGTCTCGGCGATGGCGACGTTGGCTCTGGCTTCCGCCCCCAAGTCGGAGCCGGCGACAAACCGCGCCTGGCTGCCGGACCAGGGCGACGGAACCTACAAGAACCCCGTCCTGGCGGGCGACTATTCCGATCCGGACGTCGTTCGCGTCGGCGAAGACTACTTCCTGGTCGCCTCGTCCTTCACCAACGTTCCGGGCCTGCCCATCCTGCGCTCGACCGACCTGGTCAACTGGACCCTGATCGGACACGCGCTGCCGACCCTTCCGCCGGCCGCGCACCACGCCGTCCCGCGACGAGGCGGCGGGGTTTGGGCCCCGGCCATCCGCCACCGGAATGGCCGGTTCATGATCTACTACCCAGACCCGGATTTCGGCATCTTCCTGGTGACGGCCAAGAATCCGGCCGGACCCTGGTCGCAGCCCGTCCTGGTCGACGATCGCCGGGGCGCGATCGATCCCGCGCCCTTCTGGGACGACGACGGCCAGGGTTGGCTGATCTCGGCCTGGGCGCGCAGCCGCGCGGGCATCGCCAACATCATCACCGCCAAGCGGTTGAACCCGGCCGGCGACACAACGATCGGCGAAGCGATCACGCTCGTCGATGGCGAACGTCAGCCGCCGGTGATGACGTCACGCGGTCCCTCCCCCTGGATGACGACGGAAGGACCCAAGCTCTACAAGAGAGACGGCTGGTACTACCTGTTCGCCCCCAGCGGCAGCGTCAAGGGCGGCTGGCAAGGCGTATTCCGCTCGCGGTCGTTGCAAGGGCCCTATGAGGGGCGCGACGTCCTCGACCAAGGGGCGACGGCGATCAATGGGCCTCACCAAGGGGCCTGGGTAACGACCCCCTCGGGCGAGGATTGGTTCCTGCATTTTCAGGACACCGACTCCTACGGCCGCCGGGTCTGGCTCGAACCCATGACCTGGAAGGACGGCTGGCCGATCATTGGCCAGGACCTCGACAACAACGGTAGCGGCGAGCCGGTCGCCTCGTTCCGCAAGCCCGCGTCCAGGATCGCTTCGCGCCCGACCGCCCCGCAGGACAGCGATACGTTCGACGGCTCGCTTTCGCTGGCGTGGCAGTGGAACGCCAACCCCCAGGAGGACTGGGCCGACCTGAAGAGTCGTCCTGGCGTGCTGCGGCTGAAATCGATCTCGTCGTCGGAAAACCTCTGGGAAGCCGGCGCGCTGCTGACGCAGAAGCTTCCGTCCGAGCGGTTCTCGATCACCACCAAACTCACCTTCGCGCCAAAGGCCGTTGGGGAGCGCGCCGGCCTTCTGATGTTCGGCTCCGACTACGCCTGGATCGGGCTGCAGAACGGTCCCGCCGGAACCTCCCTGGTGCGGGTGGATCGATTGGGCGCCGACAGGTTCCAGCCCGAGCAGATCGAGGTCGCCCTCGCCAAGGCGCCCGCGACGGTCTGGCTGCGCATGACTGCCGAACCCGTCGTCCAGGCCAATCCTCCTCCGGACTTTTCTCCCTATTGGCCCTCCATGCTGCGGTCGACGCACGCGCAGGTGAAGCTGAGCTACAGCCTGGATGGCGAGACTTTCACAGCGATCGGCGCGCCCTTCGTCAGCCGCCCGGGACGATGGGTCGGAAGCCAAGTCGGGCTGTTCTCGCAAGCCCCCACGGGGACGCCCTCCAATACGTCCACGCGAATCGGCTGGACGGACTTCGATGGCTTCTGGGTCACCCGGTAGAAGCCTCCGCAGATCGGCGCGCTCGACCACCTTGCCTTTTTGGGCCTGAAGCGAGTTGACTTCCTGGTCAATCTTGGTATCGATATCAGCATTCTGTCGTCGAGCGATGGACTCCTTTCTTGGACGTGATTCCTCCCCAACTCCCGAGAGCGGGGCGCCAGCCAACCGGCGCCCCTTTTTTTGCTGTCTTCACGTTGGATGTGGGCGGGGCGGCTAACGACAACCCGGCCAATGAAGCATGGCGCTTCCATGCGGATAGTAACTTCGTTTAAAAGACTTACCAAGCCGGATGGCGGTGAGCGGACGGAGGCAGCCCATGTCGATCTACATCTACGACGCCGTGCGAACGCCGCGCGGCAAGGGGCGGCGCGGCGGATCGCTCGCCGACGTCACCCCGGCGCAATTGGTCGGCCAGCTGATCGCGGCGCTGGAGCGGCGCAACGGCGCTCATGTCATGAACGCCCTGGGGCAGTTCACGCTGGGCTGCGTCACCCAGGTCGCCGTCCAGGGCGGGCATGTGGCTCTGGCCGCGCGCATCCAGGCGGGCCTGGCCGCCACCCTGCCCTGTCTGACGATCAATAATTTCTGTGTCTCGGGTCTCAGCGCCATCGCCGACGCGGCGCGGCGGGTGGCGTCCGGCCAGGTCGATCTGGCCCTGGCCGGCGGGGTCGAGAGCATGTCGCAGGTCGCCTTTCTGGCCGACGCCGCCGACTATTACAACGACCTGCCGCTAGCCTCCTCGATGGGCTGGAGCCCGGTGGGCGTCGCGGCCGATCTGCTGGCGACGCGCGAAGGAATCGAACGGCCGGAGATGGACGCCGCGGTGCTGCGGTCCCATCAGCGCGCGGCCAAGGCCTGGCGGGACGGACACTATGCCGGCCGGGTCATTCCCGTGATGGCCGCCGATGGAACCGTGGCCCTGGATCACGACGAGAACGTCCGCGACTACGGCGACGGCGCCGCCTTGGCCAAACTCGGGCCGGTCTTCACCGCGACCGGCGCCGAGGGCTTCGACGACATCCTGCGCGCCCACAGGCCCGAGATCGATCCGATCAAACACCTGCACACGGTAGCCCACTGCCCGCCGATCTCGGACGGCGCGGCCCTGGTGCTGGTCGGCAACCGCGAGGCGGGCCAGCGCCTGGGCCTGACGCCGCTGGCCAGGATTCGCTCGGTCGCCGAGACCGCCGACGACCCGGTGATGCAGCTGACCGCCGGGTTCTCGGCCATGAGCCAGGCTCTGGAGCGGGCCGGCGTGCCCCTCCCCGACATCGGGGCCATCGAGTTCATGGAAGCGTTCGCGGCCGTCCCGGTGCTGTTCGAGCGGGACTTCGCCCCGGACATGGCCCGGGTCAATCCCAACGGTGGCCATCTGGCCATGGGCCACCCGATGGGCGCCACCGGTGCGATCCTTACGGCCAGCCTGCTGGACGACATGACCCAGCTGGACGCCGACACCGGCCTGGTCGTGGCGACCGGCGGCGTCGGCGTCGGTGCGGCGATGGTGCTGGAACGGGTGTCCTGACGGCTAGGGCGCCGTCACGCCCATTTCCTTCAGCAGCTGGGCGCGGTCGTAATATTCGCGCCATTCCTGGACCTTGCCGTCTTGGATATCGAGCACCCCGACGACGGGCACAGCGCCAGCGTGGCCGTTATAGGTGAAACAATCGACCCGCTCGATGAACACCAGGCCATCGATGACGCCGATGTGCGAGACGTCGAGCACCACGCCGCCGGGCGCGCCCTTGCCCAGGGCGGCGATGCGGTCATGGATCGCCGCTCGGCCGGTCACCGGCTCGACCATCATCGAACGCAGCGAGCCGTCCTCGGCGAACAGATCGGCGACCTTGCGCCAGTCGGCCGCCTTCCAGGCTCCGATCATCTCGCGCGCCACGGCCAGCTTGCTGGCGTCGGTGTCCGCCGCGCGGGCCGGAACCGCCGCGGTCATCGCCAGGGTCAGGGTTAGAACCATCGCCGCCAGGCCGAAAATCCGCTTCATCGTTTCCTCCAGGTCCTCTGTCGGGACCGTTCCGGCCCGCCGCACGCAACAATTCACGTCGCGGCCGCGACCAGTCACTTGCACAACAAGACCATGGTGCTAGGCTGAATTCAAGGGCGGTCCTGTCGACCGTCGAGACGAGACTTCGGAGAGCTCTTATGAAGATGGAGCGCCTGCCGCCGGTGAAGACCTCACTGGGGCCCAGCAACCATCCCTATCTGACCGGCGCCTGGACTCCCCAGCACGAGGAAGTCGACGCCACCGATCTGGAGGTCATCGAGGGCGCGATCCCGACCGACATCGACGGGCTCTACATCCGCAACACCGAGAACCCGGTCCAGCAGCCACTCGGTCGCTACCACCCCTTCGATGGGGACGGCATGATCCACATGATCAGCTTCAAGGACGGTCGCGCCGACTATCGCAACCGCTTCGTCCGCACACGGGGCTTCGAGGCCGAGCAGGAAGCCGGCCAGGCCCTGTGGGGCGGGCTGATGGACGGTCCAGGCGTGTCGCTGCGCCCGGGCTTCGGCGCCCACGGCGGCATGAAGGACTCCTCGTCCACCGACGTGGTCGTACACGCCGGCAAGATCGTCTCCACCTTCTACCAATGCGGCGAGGCCTACTGGCTGGACCCCGAAACCCTGGAACAGGGCGGTGTCGCCAGTTGGGGACCGCTGGACGGCGTCTCGGCTCACACCAAGGTCGATGAAGCCACCGGCGAGATGCTGTTCTTCAACTATTCCAAGCACGCGCCATACATGCATTACGGCGTCGTCGACCGGCATGGAAAGCTGGCGCATTACGTGCCGATCCCCCTGCCCGGCCCGCGCCTGCCGCATGACATGGCGTTCACCGCCAACTACTCGATCCTCAACGACCTGCCGGTGTTCTGGGACGCTGAACTGCTGAAGCGCAACATCCACGCCGTGCGCGAGCACGAGGGCATCCCGTCGCGCTTCGCGGTGCTTCCGCGTTACGGCCAGCCCCAGGACATCAAGTGGTTCGAGGCCGCGCCGACCTACATCCTGCACTTCCTCAATTCCTACGAGGAAGGCGACGAGATCGTCATGGACGGCTACTTCCAGGAGGAGCCCACGCCGCGCCCGCTGGCGGACGCGCCCGACGGCCACGGCCACATGATGGGCTTCCTGGACGAGCACTCGTTCCTGCCCCGCCTGCACCGCTGGCGCTTCAACCTGAAGACCGGCGAGACCCAGGAAAAACACCTGGACGAGCGCACCCTGGAATTTGGGATGTTCAACCAGCGCTACGCCGGCAAGCCCTATCGCTACGCCTACAGCACCACCAGCAAGCCCGGCTGGTTCCTGTTCAACGGCTTCGTCAAACACGATCTGGAAACCGGCGAGTCCTGGGAGGTGAAGCTGCCCGAGGGCCGCTACGCCAGCGAGGCGCCGTTCGTGCCGCGCCTCGACGCCAAGGACGAGGACGACGGCTATCTGGTCAGCTTCATCATCGACGAGAACAACCAGACCTCCGAGTGCATCCTGATCGACTGCAAGCGCTTCACGGACGGCCCCGTGGTCCGCATCGCCCTGCCGCACAAGGTCTCCAGCGGCACCCACAGCGTCTGGGCCCCCCGCGCGTTCATTCGCGACGGCTTCGTCGCCGCCTAACCCGTCGAAACCCGAAGAAGAAGAACATTACGGATGGAAATCAAGGATAGCGTCGCCCTGGTCACGGGTGGCAACCGAGGGATCGGCGAGGCCTTCGTGCGCGCCTTCCTCGGCGCGGGCGCGGCCAAGGTCTATGTGGCGACGCGCGACGTCGCCAACGCCCAACATCTGGTCGATGAAGGCGCGGGCCGCGTGGTGGCTATCGCGCTCGACGTCAGCAAGTCCGAACAGATCGAGGCGGCGGCGGCGCAGTGCCAGGACGTCAGCATTCTGGTCAACAACGCCGGTCTGTTCTCGATGCAGACCCTGATGAAGGCGCCGGATCTGTCGAACGCCCGCGACGAGATGGAGGTCAACTATTTCGGGCCTCTGGCGATGTGTCGCGCCTTCGCGCCGATCCTGGCCAGGCACAAGGAAAGCGCCATCGCCAATGTGCTGTCGGCGGGCGGCATCGTCGCCGTGCCCGGCATGGGCGGCTATAGCCCCTCCAAGTTCGCCGGCCGCGCCATGAGCACCTGCGTCCGCGCCGAGCTGGCGCCACAGAACACCAGCGTCACCGCCCTGATCGTCGGCTCGGTCGACACCCGCATGGCCAGCCATGTCGAGGGCTTCAAGGAGACCCCGGCCTCCATCGCCGAGACCGCCCTGAAGGCGATCAAGCGCGGGGCCGACGAGGTCGACACCGACTTCATGGCCGTGGACGTCCGCGCCAACCTGGCCCGCGATCCCAAGGGCCTGGAACTGCAAATGCGTCGCTCGCTGTCGGGCGAGCGTGTCACCACCGGCCGTTAAGCGAGACCCCTCATGACTCCTCAGTACTATCTCGACTTCGCCGAGCGCTTCGTCGGCGCGATCCAAAGCGGCGACACCGACACCGTTCGCGCCTGCTATGCGCCCGACGCCAAGCTCTGGCACAACACCGACGGCATCGAGCAGACCGTCGACCAGAACATGAAGGTGCTGGATTGGTTCATCAAAACCCTGCCGGACCGCAACTATAGGGTCACCCGGCGCGAAGCCCTGCCGGACGGCTTTCTGCAGCAGCACGTGCTCGAGGCCACGCTGCCCGATGGCAGCAAGTGGGGCATGGACGCCTGCGTGGTGATCAAGATCGAAGACGGCGTCATCACCCGCCTGGACGAGTACCTGGACTCCGCCCAGGCCGGGAAGCTGCGCGCGTTCGGACGCTAGGAATTGTCGCCGGACGCCGCGCAAGCCGGCGTCCGGCGCTCAGCCGCGCTTAGCGTGTCTTGCCGTCGAAATCCTCGACCAGGCCCATGGCCTTCAACAGGTGGGCGCGGTCGTAATATTCCCGCCAGACCTTGATCAGCGGACCTTCGAACTCCAGCACGCCGACGACGGGGGCCGAACCTGATTTGCCACGGATCACGAACTCGTCCGTGCGCTCCATGTACAGGATCCCGTCGATCACCCCCATGTGGTGGACCTTCAAGGTGATGGATTCCAGGCCGTCGCCCAGGCCGGCGACGCGCTTGTAGACCGCCTCGCGTCCCACGATCGGCTCGACCATCATCGAGTGCAGCACCCCATCGGGCGTGAACATGTCGGCGACCTTTCGCCAGTCCATCACCCGCCAGGCCTCGGCCATTTCGCGGCCCGCCGCGATCATCTGCTCGGTCGATAGTGTCGCGGACATATCTCATTTCTCCCTCGACGCGAACGCGATCAACCACCGCGATCTTGCGTCGACAATTAACTTGCATAACAATACCCGTTGTTGCCAACTCTTTTCTGGATGTGCGGGTTTCGCCGGCGCCTCCGGCGGTTTCTGCCCGCTCAACGGCGGGTGGGAAAGACCGCCAGATAAGTGACTTGCTTGACGAGACGATAAAAACAAACCTATCCTTCGAACGCGTAGACAAGCCAAAAATGACGTGGGGGAAGTCGTAACCAGGACGGTCCGCAGCCGGCGGACTCGCGCATCAAGTTCCGCGCGGGCTCGACATTATCGCTGTTATGCAAGTCGCTACTGATCACTCGATCGCGGCGCTTCCGGCCTAGATTCCTGAGTACGCCACACCCCCGATCACAAGATTTCCGCCGCGTGCGGGGAAACAACAGGGACCTCAGGCGACCCATGTCGCCGGCAAGGTTCCGGGGGAGAGAAACAGTGAAGCTGCGACACACCACATCCGCCATCGCCCTGCTCGCGGGGATGTCCATGGCTCTACCCGCGCTTGCCGCGCCGGCGCCGGCTCCGGACCAGCAGGACAGCACGCTCGAAACGCTGATCGTCACCGCGCAGAAGCGCGAGGAGAACGTTCAGACGACGCCGATCTCGATCTCGGCGGTTTCGGGCGCCAACCTGGCCAAGGACCGCGTCCTGACCCTGGAAGACCTCGGTCACAACATGACCGGCATCTCCTTCACGGCCAATTCTCCTCAATCGAACGAGATCAACATCCGCGGCGTGGTCAACACCCGCCTCAGTTCGCCGACTTCGGACCAATCGGTGTCGACCTTCGTGGACGACGTCTATGTCAGCCGGTCGGGCAACCTGAACTCGTCGTTCTACGATGTCTCGCGCATCGAAGTTGTTCGCGGTCCTCAGGGCGTGCTGCTGGGCAAGAACGTGGCCGGCGGCGCCGTCAACATCATCAGCAATGCGCCTAGCTTCGAGCGCTCGGGCAAGTTCACCGTCAGCCTCGGCAACTACGACCTGCGCCAGACCCAGGGCTATTTCACCGGCGCCCTGACCGACACCCTGGCCGGGCGCTTCTCGTTCCAGACGATCCATCGCGGCGGCTATGCCCACGACATCCTGCACAATGTCGATGTCGAGAACCTGGACTCGGTCCAGATGCGCGCCCAGCTCGCCTATCGGCCGGAGAACTCCGACCTGCGGGCCAGCCTGAACGTAGACTACGCCAAGGACAGCAATGATGGCGTCAATCGGGTTGGCCTGAAGAGCACCACCCTGCCGGCCAGCTTCACGCCATGGTCATCGACCCGCAGCCTGATCGAGGCCAAGCTCGGGCGCAAACTGTCGATCCGCGAAAGCCTGCCGATCTGGCCGCTGTTCAAGGGCGACACCGCCCCGTCGCCGCAGCGCGCCGAGCACAAGACCTACGACATCATCGCCAAGGTCGAAAAGGACGTGGCGCCGAACATCCGGTTCTCGAGCATCACCGGCTATCGCAACAACCAGTCCTACACGCTCTACGACCAGACCGGCCTTGGCCCGGCAAACGGCTTCAACGTCGCCGGCGCCCTGCTGTTCGCCGAACCCGTCAACTTCATCGAGGGCGTCCGTCAGTTCTCGGAAGAAGTTCGATTGACCTCGACCGACGACACCAGCCGCTTGGACTGGATCGTTGGCGCCTATTACCAGAAGAGCAAGGTCCATCAGTACAACCGCTTCTGGGGTGAATCGACCGTGCTGCCGACCCTGTCGGGCGAGTCCCACTGGGACGACTATGGCCACAACGAAGACAAGGCCATCTTCGCCCAGCTTGGCTACAAGCTCACCGACACGCTGAAGCTCGAGATCGGCGCCCGCTACACCAAGGACCAAAAGGGCGGCACCCAGCGCGGCATCATCGTCGCCACCGGCGACCGGCTCAATCCCGCCGACACCGCGCCCCTGACGCCGCTGACGACGAACTTCTTCACGCCCTATAACGAGAGCTGGACCAAGCTGACGCCGCAGGCCACGCTGCGTTGGACGCCAAACGACACCAACATGGTCTATGCCACGGCGTCCGTCGGCTTCAAGGGCGGCGGCTTCCAGGGTAACGCCTCCAACGCCTTCGCGGCGGCCACGCCCTATAATCCGGAATCGGTGAAGAACTACGAGGTCGGCTTCAAGACCGAACTGTTCGATCGCACGGTTCGCTCCAACACCGCGCTCTTCTACATGAAGTACACCGATCTCCAGGTTCAGCAGACCCTGGCCTCCTGCCTGTGCAACGTGATCAGCAACGCGCCGGGCGCCACCATCAAGGGCGTCGAGAGCGACCTGCAATGGGCCCCGAACCGCTGGTTCCATGGCTGGGCGAGCGGCAGCTATGTCGATGCGACCTATGACGAGTTCGTCTTCGCCGGCGTCAACAACTCGGGTCACCTGATGCAGCGCACGCCCAAATATCAGGGCGCGGTCGGCGGCGAAGTGACCACCAGTGTCGGCTCCTGGGAAGACGCGCTGTCGGGCCGCCTAAGCTATCGCTGGCAGGGCAAGATGCCGTGGGCCCCGGAAAACACCACCTGGGAAAAGGCCTACGGGACGCTTGACGGTCGGGTCACCCTGACCTCGCCCGACAAGGCCTGGAGCGTTTCGGCCTTCGGCAAGAACCTGACCAACAAGGTCTACCGGACCAACATCATCGCCTTCTTCCAGGAAGAGATGTCGTCGTTCGGCGCGCCGCGCACCTTCGGCTTCGAACTTTCCGCCTCGTTCTAACCTCGTACTGGCCGGACGGTTCGCCGTCCGGCCGCCTTTTGCCTTGAGTAAGGAGCCGACCTTGGGGCGTCGCTACGCAATCTTGCGCCAAGTCATCCAGGCCTGGCAGGCCAAGGACGTCGACCGCGTTCTGGCCCACATGCACGACGACATCGTCTGGCACTATGCCGCCGCCGCCCAGCCGCCCGTGCGTGGCAAGGTCGCCGCCCGCAAACTTCTCGAACGCTTCCAGGCCGACATGCACGGCATCGAATGGCGGATCTTCGCCCATTCGGAATCGGGCGACCGGCTGTTCATCGAAGGCGTCGACGACTATCGCACCACCGACGGCCATCGCGTCGCCGCGCCCTACGCCGGCGTGCTGGAGTTCGACGACGACCTGATCATCGGCTGGCGCGACTATGTCGACCTCGGCGTCATCGCCGAACAGAAGACCGGCGCGCCGCTGTCGGCCCAGGTCGAAACCCTTCTCGATCGCGCGGTCGCCCCATGAGCCCGCTTCTCGATCGCCGCACCCTGCTGGTCGCCGCCGCCGGCGCGTTGACCGCCTCCCCCGCCCTGTCCCAGGAGAAGCCCATGTCGCGGCTCTATGCCACCCAGATGGCGATCATCGAAGCCTGGCGTCGCCAGGACGTCGAGGGCGTGCTGGTCCACCTCACCGACGACATCGTCTGGCACAATTCCAGCGGGCTGAACCCGGCGATCCGCGGCAAGGCCGCCATGCGCACGGCCCTGCAGGCCATGGCCAAGGTAATCAAGACCAACAAGTGGCGACTCTTCGACTACGCGGAGAACGGCGACCGGATCTTCGTCGAGGGCGTGGACGA
Organism: Caulobacter sp. AP07; assembly: GCF_000281955.1. Taxonomy (GTDB): domain Bacteria; phylum Pseudomonadota; class Alphaproteobacteria; order Caulobacterales; family Caulobacteraceae; genus Caulobacter. The sequence continues at coordinate 18,783 of NZ_AKKF01000223.1, forward strand.
GTTCTGGCTCACCACCGGCGAGCATGTCGCCATTCCCTATGCCGGCGTACTGCAGTTTCGCGGCGCCCTGGTCAGCGAGTGGCGCGAGTATTTCGACGGCCGCATCAGCGCCGCCATGAAGGCCGGCCAGCCGATGGGCCCCGAACTGCAGGACCTGATCTCGCGCCCCACCGCCAAGTAGCCGGAGACGATGCGCCCCGGCCTTCTAGGCCGGAGTGACGTTGAAGACCGTGGCCTCCTCGCCGCACTGGTCACAGGTGAGCTTGGGTTCCAGCACATGGCCGCAGGTGCGGTGATAGGTGATCAGCGGCGGGCCCTTCTCGGTCGCCAGCCAGCGATCGCCCCAGTGATTCAGTTCGGCGATCAGCGGATAGAGATCACGCCCCACGTCGGTCAGGCGATATTCCCAACGCTCGGGACGGTCCTGGTAGAGCACCTTGCGCAGCACCCCCAGGTCCACCAGCCGCGACAGCCGGTCCGACAGGATGTTCGGCGCCACGCCTAGGGCGTTCTGGATATCGTTGAAGCGCCGCCGGCCCAGAAAGGCCGAAGCGATGACGTGGCTGGTCCAGCGATCGCCCAGCACCTGGAAGGCCCGGTCCAGCATGGGATTGCCCTGGTTGAGGCTGCCGACCGGCACGATGGAGCGGCGCTGCGCCCTGGGCGGCGGCGAGGGCTCCACCCCGACGCCCGGTCCATCCCGCACATAGACGTCACGCGGACTGACAAGTTCGCCGCAATGGCCACAACGGAATTCCGGCGTGAACGTCTTGCCGCAGCTGTGCTTGAGTTGATGGGCGGGGTTGGCGGGGTCGTAGAACCAGCGCTTCTCCCAGCGGATGATGGTCAGGGCGACGCCGTAGAGGTCCAGCCCCATCTTCGAGAGATGGTACTCCTCACGAGCCGGGCGCTCCTGATAGCGAACCTTCTCGAGTATTCCCACCTTCTGTAGCCGCCGCAGCCGGTCGATCAGCAGGCTGCGCGCCAGTCCGATCCGGCTCTGGAACTCCTCGAAGCGATGAACCCGCTGGAAGGCCAGATAGAGGATCATCAGCGTCCAGCGATCGCCCAGGACATTGAGCGCCCGCGTGGAGGAATTGGCCTGAACGAGCTGGGTGATCGGCCCCGGATCGGGGGTTTCGGTTTGGCTGATTTCGGCCATGTCACCTCAAGCGTCGAACGGGCGGACCCTTCGGCTGCCGACCTGTCTTGTCAAGACCGGCGGCGGCCGAAACGTCGCTAGCCCGCCGCCGCGCCGTAGTCTTCGACCAGGTCGTCGATGATCTTGCCCAAAGGCTCCACCGCGCGAACCTCGCCAGCGCCTTGCCCCGCCGACCAGACGTCCTTCCAACGCTTGGCGTTGTCCTCCGGTCGCCCAAGACTGATCTGCGCCTTCGCCTTCATGCCCTCGGCGTCATAGCCAGCCGCCGCCAGGCTGGCCTTCAACCAATTGGCCGGGATGCCGGTCAGGGCGGCGGAGGTGATGATGTCCTCGGCATCGGCCTCGATCAGCATCTGCTTGTAGTCGGGCACGGCCAGACTCTCCGCGCAGGCGATCAGCCGCGTGCCCAGATAGGCCAGGTCGGCGCCCAGCATCCGCGCGGCGCGAACGGCGCGACCCGTGCCGATGCCGCCGCCCAGAACGATCGTGCCGTCGAACACTTCGCGCACGGCCGGGGCGAAGGCGAAGCCGGCGATCTGGCCGGTGTGGCCACCGGCCCCGGCCGCCACCAGGATCAGGCCGTCGACGCCCGTCTTGGCGGCCTTCTGGGCGTAGGTCAGCGAGTTGACGTCGGCATAGACCAGGCCGCCGTACGCATGGATCGCCTCGACCACCTGAACCGGACTACCCAGGGCCGTGATGACGATCGGCGGCTTGTGCTTGAGCACCAGCTCCAGCTCTTCCTCCCAGCGGGCGTAGGAGCGGTGGACCATCAGATTGATCGCCCAAGGCGGCGCGTCGGCCGGCAGGGTCGAAGCGATCTGGCCCATCCAGGCGTCAAGATCCTCCAGGGTGCGGGCGTTGTTGGCGGGAAAGGAGCCGATGATCCCGCCCTTGCAGGCGGCCAGCACCATGTCGACGCCGGAGACCAGGAACATCGGCGCGGCGATGGCCGGCAGCCGCAGCCGGTCCGTGATGTGCGCGGGAAGGCCCATGCTCAGCTCGCCACGGGCGGCTTGGGCGGCCAGGGGAAGAAGCCCGAGGTGCGCCGGATGTACTCCTCGTAGCCCGGCTTGCGGCGACGCATCCGGCCCTCGACGGTCGGCACGCCGCTCCAGCGGGTCAGGGTGAACAGCAGGAACGCCGGCCCGACGATGGCGAACAGACCCAGGGTCGTCTCGGCGGCCAGCAACCACAGACCGAACCACACGCAGGCGTCGCCGAAATAGTTGGGGTGGCGGGTATAGCGCCACAGACCCTTGTCCATGACCTGGCCGGCGTTGGCCGGGTCCTTCCTGAACCGCACCAGTTGCCCGTCGGCCAGGGTCTCGAAGACCAGGCCGAAGATCGCCAGCCCGGCGCCGATCAGGCCGAGGGCCCCGAGTTTGGCGGGTTGGGCCGCGATCTGTCCCAGCTGGACCGGCAGGCAGACCAGCCACAGCATCGGCATCTGCATCATGAACACCAGGCGGAACGCGGCGTAACCATAGCCCCAGCCGCGTTCCGCCTTGGCCTTGTCGAGCATCCGCACATAGCGCCCGTCCGGCCCGTGATCGCGCCAGCGCCACAGCATGTAGCCGCCCAGCCGCAGCGCCCAGGCCACGCAGATCACGGTCAGCGCCAAGCGTCGCGGCGTGCCGCCGCCGGTCTGCAGATAGGTCGAGACCGCGACCAGGCCCATGCCCAGCCCCCACAGGCTGTCGACCGGCGTGACGTCGCGTATCGCCCAGCAGATGGCCCAGGCCAGCACGAACAGGGCCAATATCACACCGGCGTTGACGGCCAGCACCACGATGAAATCAGGCATTCCTCACCCCCTGCCCGGCCGCTCCCCGCGGACGAGCCTCATGATCTTTGAAAGCGACTGGAGCGGCCGGAGCCGCCTCCTGGCGCGCTAGCCCAGAACCATCACGCCCTCGTCCGGCGCCTCGGCGAACAGTCGCTCCACCTGATCGGCGCGCCGATCGATGACGGCCCGGCGGTTGATGGTGCCTTTGTCGGAAATCTCGTGCGCGTTGGCGCTGGGCGGTTCGGTCAGCAGCACGGCCCGCTTCACCCGCGCCGCGCCGCCGCTCTGGCCGAGATTGAAGGCCGCCAGACGCCTGCCGATCTCGGCTGGATCAACCTCGGCCTTGGGCCAAAGCATGACGCCCAGATAGGGCCGGCCATCGTCGCAGAGCACCAGGTCCAGCACCAACGGCGACAAGGCCTTCAGGATGCCGTCTCGCAATGATCCGCCATAGACCCAGGTGCCGCTGGAGAGCTTGAACTCCTCGGCCGCGCGGCCCGCGAAGGCCAGGCCCTGGGTCGGATCGGCCGGATCGTGGAACACCGCCAGGTCGCCGGTGCGATAGAAGCCTTCCTCGTCAAACGCCTGGGCGGTCTTCTCCGGTTCGTCCAGATAGCCCTTCGTGACGTTGGGACCCTTGGCGCGAACCTCGTAGCGCGCGCCCACCGGCGAGAGCTTGAGGGTCGTTCCGGGCGCCGGCAGGCCGATTCCGACCTTGTCGGTCTCGAAATGGATGACCGTGAAGGCCGAAACCGTCTCGGTCATGCCGTAGCCGCTGGTCATCATGATCCGATGGCCGGTCTCGGCGATGGCGGCGGCCTGCAGGCGGTCATGGACGGTCTGGGACAGGCCCGCGCCGCCATAGAGCATCAGCCGCATCTTCTTGAAGAAGGTCGCCCGCAGCTGCGGGTCCTTCTCCAGGGCGTCGACCAGCATGGCGTAGCCCAGCGGCACGTTGTTGAAATAGCTGACCGAAATCTCGCGCAAATTGCGGATCGAGGCGTCGAACAGGCCCGGGGCCGGCTTGCCGTCGTCGATATAGAGCGTACCGCCTTCCAACAGCGTGGTCCGCAGCACGAAGGCGCCGGCCGCATGGTGCCAGGGCAGCCAGTCCAACATGGCTTCGTGCCAACCCGCCGCCTCGCCGATCGTCTGCTGGCACTGGGCGCTGTTGGCGGCCAGGTTGTCGAAGGTGATCGGCACCACCTTGGGCAGGCCGGTCGAACCCGAGGTCAGCATCAGCGCCGCGCGGTCGTGAGGCTTGAGCGCTTCGATGGACCTGTCGACTTGCGGCGTGGCGACCGTGACCAGAACCTCGGCGTAGGCGATCGCGGGCTTGGACAATCGCGAGGGGTCGGTGGTGACGATCTTCGCCCCACCTAGATCCAGCGTCTCCAGCGCTCCAGAGGCCACGGTGGTGTTTTCGGCGAAGACCACGGCGGGCTTCACCTTGGCGATCACGTGAGCCAGCCGCCCGTAGTCTCCCCCCAGCGCCGCATAGGTGACGCTGACCGGACAGGCGGCTCGGCCGGCGGCCTGGGCGGCGAAGCTCATCACCGCAAAGGCCGGCGTATTGCCCGCCAGGATCAGCACCGGTCCAGCCGTCGATTGATCCATCAGCCACTGCGTGGCGGCGTCCATGTCGCGCTTGAGCTGGGCGAAGGACGTGAACTTCCATTCGCCGTCCGCGCCGCGCTGGCCCAGAGCGGGCTTGTCGCCGGACTCCGCCGCGCGCCGGGCGAAGGCGGCTGGTATGTTGGCCTCGTAGGGCCGCAGCGGCGCCTTCGAGGCAATCAGGATCGTCCCATCGGCGCGGCGCTCGATCTCGAGGTCCACCGGCAGGAGATGCGCCTCGCGGAAGGGGGGCGGGGCGATCACGGCGGAGGCGTCGTCGGCCATGATCAGACCCCCACGATCAAGCTGACGGTGGTGGTCGTCGAGCCGCCGATGTTTAGGGTCTGACAGGTCTTGGCGCCCTCGACCTGATAGTCGCCAGCCGTGCCCGTCACCTGCTTGAAGGCGTCCAGCGCCATGCGCACGCCCGTCGCGCCGACCGGGTGGCCCAGGCCGATCAGGCCGCCGGACGGGTTGATCGGCAGGGGACCGCC
>NZ_AKKF01000224.1 GCF_000281955.1 Caulobacter sp. AP07
GACGACATCCTGGCGGTGCTCCGGTCGGAGAGGGTGTAACCTCTCACCCTCCCACCGCTTCGCGGCGGGCCCCTCCCTCTCTCTAAGAGAGAGGGATACAGGAGCGTCCGACCAGGGTCGAAAGCAGCAATTGACGCCTGCGCTGCAAGCGGTCCTAGGGCCTCGCGGCGATGAAGCAGACCCATGGAACGTCAGAAGGGGAAATAAAAAAGGCGGGCCTCCCCCAAGGCCCGCCTTCAGTTTGTCCCCCCGCGGGGTTTGGGCGACGCTGGACGCGCCGCCAGTCGCTGGCTTGCGCGCTGCGCCGTTCTCCGAGCTGATGGCGCGTGCGGCCGTCACGTCCGGACGTGCGTCTCCCCTGGGTGTTCGCGGTCGAAGACCAGCGTTCACTCAGCGAGGCCGACACCTGTAAGGCTTCGGGCGTCATAACCGTTACATCCGGGTTCCATTTCCTTGACCGGCCGTCTCAAAGAAAAACCGCGCTCTCGCGCCCTGCGACGAACGCCCGCATTGGACCGGGTTGGTAAATGCGTGATCGTGCCTTGGGGGAGGCCACATGAGTGAAACCGAGACGTCGAGTGAAGGCGCGCGCCAGCCCCTGGCGCGGACGAACTTCAGCACGCGGAACGTTCCGCCGGAGGAGCGCCACGACCTCTATCGGCGGGAGGTGCTGGTCGCCCTCGACGCGTGCGATCCCGAGCCGGGCTTTTCGGCCGACATCACCTCCCTGCGCCTGGGCCCCCACGCCTTCTACGTGACCGAAACCGGCGGCCAGACCCTGTTCCGCACGGCGGAGAAGATCGCCGACGACGGCCTGGATCACTACATCGTCCAGTTCAACATCGCCGGCTCGCATACCGGTGACTATGACGGCGTGACGTTCTCGGCGGGGCCCGGCGAGGTGCAGATCTGCGACCTGTCGCGGCCGCTCGTGCTGCGGAGTACGGCCGTCAAGGTGCTCAGCACCTTCCTGCCGCGCGCCCATGTCCAGGCCGTGGTTCCGGACATCGACCTGCACGGCATGGTGCTGGACGGCAACCGCGCCGGCCTGTTGATCGAGCACCTGACCTCGGTGACCCGCTGGTTCCCGCAACTGATCCCCGAGACCCTGCCGGGCATCACCCGCGCCACCGTCGAGCTGCTGGGCGCCTGCCTGGCCATGGAGGCCGGGCGGGCCGATTTCGGCGTGCGCGAGTCGCCGGTGCTGTTGCGGGCGCGCGGCTATGTCGAGCACAACCTGCTGGAGCCCAGCCTCAACCCGGCCAGGATCAGCGAGGCGCTGGGCGTGTCGCGCTCCACCCTCTACCGGTTGTTCGAGCCGCTGGGCGGGGTCACCGGCTACATCTGGGAGCGCCGCCTGCACCTGGCCCGCGCCGCCCTGCTGGACCCCAAGCGGGCCCGGCGGATCAGCGAGATCGCCTTCCAGTGCGGCTTCAGCAGCGAGGCCCATTTCAGCCGCAGCTTCCGCAAGGCCTTCAACATCCGGCCCAGCGACCTGCGCTCGCTGCAGCCCAGCCTCGCCGACGAGCCCGACAGCCCGTTCTCCCGCTGGACCGAGGCCGTCCGGAGCGCCTAGGCCTGCACGGCATCTGCACATGAAACCGGCCTGACGGGCGCCGGAGCGGCGGGTTGGTCTCGACGCCCGGCGGGCATTCCAGGGTCTCCCGATCCCGGAGCCCGCCATGCCCTCATTCCGCCGTCCCCGCGACCTGACCTTCGCGATCAAGACGAGCGCCGCCGTGGCTCTGGTCGTGGTCGCCGACCTGCTGTTCTACGGCCACCCGTTCGGCGCGACGGTCGGGGTCTTCGCCCTGCTGCTGACCGTGGCGGCGACCCTGCTGCATCCCGCCGCCCGTCGCGACCCCAAGGCCCTTTGCGCCCTGGCGGCCGCCGCCGTCCTGGCGCTGATCCAGGTCGAGACCCCCAGCCTGCTGGCCTCGCTGCTGTTCTGGGCCCTGCTCAGTCTGGCGGTGCTGGCGCCGCGCGCCCAGGGTTTCGACGACGCCTGGCGGTGGTCGCAGCGCCTGATGGCCCAGGCGGCGGTCGGCCTGGTCGGCCCGTGGCTCGACCTGCGCCGGGCCCGCCGCGCCGGCCGGACCGGATCGCGCGGACGCTGGAAGGGGGTCGTGCCGCTGCTGGCCCTGCCGGTGCTGGGCGGAGCGGTGTTCCTGGCGCTGTTCGCCGCGGCCAATCCAGTGATCGCCAATGCCCTGGCGGCCCTGCGCCTGCCCAGGCTCGGTTCGGACTTCGGCTGGCGGGTGATGTTCTGGCTGACGGTGCTGGTCCTGGTCTGGGGCGTGCTGCGGCCGCGCCGCCGCCGCGTCCTGCCGGTCGGCAAGGCCAGGCGGAGCGTCGTGCTCGCGGGCGTGCCCGTGGCCTCGGTGGTGCTGTCGCTGATCGTCTTCAACGCCCTGTTCGCCCTGCAGAACGGCCTGGACGCCGTGATCCTCTGGGGCGGGGCCGGGCCGCCGGCCGGCCTGACCCTGGCGGAATACGCCCATCGCGGCGCCTATCCCCTGATCGCCACGGCCCTGCTGGCCGGGCTGTTCGTGCTGGTGTTCCTGGCCCCCAGCTCGCCGACCGCCAAGGTTCCGCTCATCCGGGTCCTGGTGGTCGCCTGGGTGGCGCAGAACCTGTTCCTGGTGGCCTCCAGCATCCTGCGCACCCTGGACTATGTGCAGGCCTATTCCCTGACCCGCCTGCGGATCGCCGCCCTGGTCTGGATGGGGCTGGTCGCTCTGGGTCTCATCCTGGTCTGCTGGAGGATGCTGCGCGGCAAGAGCGGGGCCTGGCTGATCAATACCAACGCGGCGGCCGCCCTGGTGGTGCTGGTCGCCGCTTGCGTGGTCGACCTGGGCGCGGTGGCGGCGGCCTGGAACGTGCGCCACGCCCGCGAGGTCGGCGGCCAGGGATCCGAGCTGGACGTCTGCTACCTCAACCGGCTGGGCCCCTCGGCCCTGGTGTCGTTGGTCGAGCTGGAGCGGCGGGCTCCGTCGCCGGACCTGGTCGATCGCGTCGCCTGGGTTCGGGAGGTCAATCTGACCGCCTTGCGAGACCGGCAATCGAACTGGCGCGGGTGGACCTGGCGGGGCGCGCGGCGGCTGGAGCGCCTCGACGCCCTGGGCCGTGAACGCCCGCTGGTCCGCAGCGCGCCGGCCTACCAGCGCTACTGCGGCGGTCATCCCGTTCCGCCGCCGCCCGCCGCGCCATCCCCGTTGACCGAAAGCGCGGAGCACTGAACATGGGCCGCATGCAGCGCACGATCCTGATCGTCGACGACGACCCCCACATCCGCCAGCTCCTGGTCTTCGCCCTGGCCAAGGCCGGGCTGGAGACCCGCGAGGCGGCCGACGGCGAGGCGGCCCTGGCCTCGGTGGCCGAGCGCGCGCCCGACCTGGTGGTGCTGGACATCAACATGCCGCGCCTGGACGGGCTGGAGGTCTGCCGCCGGCTGCGGGCCCAGGGCGACCTGCCGATCCTGTTCCTCAGCTCGCGCGACGACGAGATCGACCGGGTGCTGGGTATCGAGCTGGGGGCCGACGACTATGTGGTCAAGCCGTTCAGCCCGCGCGAGGTGGTGGCCCGCGTCCAGGCCATCCTCCGGCGCACCGGGGCCAGGGCGGGCGAGGCCACCGGCCCCGACGGCACGATCAGCCGGGGCCGGCTGAGCCTCGACCCCGAGGCCTGGAGCGCCCGGTGGTCGGGGGCCGAGGTCTCGCTGACGGTCACCGAGTTCACCATCCTGCGGACCCTGGCCACGACCCCGACCAAGGTGTTCAGCCGCGACGCCATCATCGACCGCCTGCGCGGTCCGGGCTTCGCCGTGACCGACCGCACCATCGACAGCCACGTGCGCAACCTGCGCGGCAAGTTCGCCGGGGTCGGCGGTCACGACGTGATCGAGACCCGGGCCGGGATCGGCTACCGCCTGGGGGCCTGCATCGGCGCCGAGGCGTGAGCGACCGGCTGCGAAACTGGGTGCGGACCTGGTGGCCGCCGCTGCGGCTGCGGGTCATCCTGCTGACCGTGCTGCTGTTCGCCGCCGCCATGCCGGCCATCGGGGCGGTGTTCCTGCGCACCTACGAGAACACCCTGGTGCGCCAGACCGAGGCCGAGCTGACCTCGCAGGGCGCGGCCCTGGCGGCGGCGGCCGGGGCGCTGTGGCCCGGCGCGGCGCCAGACTCCACGCCCGCCGACCCCGACGCCCGCGACGATCCCGGCTACTACCGCCCCGAGAGCACCAGCATCGACCTGCGCACCACGCCGGTGCTGCCCGAGCGTCCGGACGCCGCGCCCGCCCCGGCCGCCGACCCCCAGGCCGTGGCCGCCGCCGACGTGCTGGAGCCGATCCTCGACCAGACCAGCCGCAGCACCCTGGCCTCGATCCTGATCGTCGACCGCCACGGCGTGGTGGTGCGGGGCCTGGGACAGGGTGGCAGCCTCTCGGCCCTGCCGGAGATCCAGGCGGCGCTGGCGGGCCGCTCGCGCACGGTGATGCGCCGCAACGGCGCCTATCATCCGCGCTATTCGTTCGAGTGGCTCAGCCGGGCCTCGGCCCTGCGCCTGCACCACGCCCGGCCGGTGCGGGTCAACGGCCAGGTGGTGGGGGCGCTGCTGCTGTCACGCTCGCCGCGGGCGCTGTTCCGCGGGGTCTACCAGGATCGCGGCAAGCTGCTGGCGGGCGGGGCGGCGACGATCCTGCTGCTGGTGCTGTTGTCGGGCCTGGTGTCGCGCGGGGTGACCCGGCCGATCGAGGCGCTGAGCGCGGCGTCGCGCGGGGTGGCCGCCGGGCAGGGCGAGGTGCCGGAGACCCCGGCCACCGCCGCCCTCGAGATCCGCGACCTCTACCAGGACTTCCGGGTGATGGCCGACGCCATCGCCGTGCGCTCGCGCTACCTGCGCGACTTCGCCGCCGCCGTCAGCCACGAGTTCAAGACCCCGCTGGCCGGCATCACCGGGGCGGTCGAGCTGCTGGACGACCATTTCGACACCATGAGCCCGGAGGAGCGCCGCCGGTTCCTGGGCAACATCTCGGCCGACAGCGCCCGGCTGTCGCAGCTGGTCGGCCGGTTGATGGACATGGCCCGGGCCGACATGGCCATGCCGCAGGCGGGCGTGGCGTCCGAGCTGGCCTCGGCGGCGCGGCGGGTGGCCGACGCCCAGGGTCGCGACATCGCCGTGACCCTGGACCTTGCCGCCGACCTGCCGCTGGTCGCCGCGCCCGAGGCGACGGTGGAGACGGTGCTGACCACGCTGGTGGAGAACAGTCGCCAGGCCGGGGCGCGGACGGTGACGATCCGGGCGGCGGCGGTCGGTGGGGACGTGGTGCTGAGGGTCAGCGACGACGGTCCGGGCGTGCCGCCGGCCGATCGCGACCGCCTGTTCGAGCCGTTCTTCACCAGCCGCCGCGAGGCCGGCGGCACGGGGCTGGGGCTGTCGATCGCCCGGTCACTGCTGGCGGCGAGTTCCGGGCGGATCGGGTTGGTCGAGGCCGAGGCGGGGGCGGTGTTCGAGGTGAGGTTGCCGAGGGGGTGAGGGCGGGTTTGGGACACTGGGCGGATGGGTGTTTTCGACCCGTTGCCGACGCTCCTGTACCCCTCTCTCTTTGAGAGAGGGAGGGGCCCGCCGCGAAGCGGTGGGAGGGTGAGAGGTTACAGGCTCGCCGAACGGAGCGCCGTCAGGATGTCGTCCGCCGTTCCACCGGGATCGGCCAGGACACGCGTTGCGGAACCTCAGGACGACGTATCCGAACAACTCCAGGATCTCGGTGCGACGACTGTCGTAGGCCTCGCGACCGTCATGGGTCGGGCCATCCAGCTCCACGATCACCTTGGCCGCCTCGCAGACGAAATCGGCGAAGTAGCGGTCGATCACGACCTGCCGCAGGAACCTGAACCCGCCCCGGCGGCGATTGCGCACGAGGGTCCAGAGCGTTTTCTCGGCCAGGGTTTGGTTGCGGCGCAGGCGACGGGCG
>NZ_AKKF01000225.1 GCF_000281955.1 Caulobacter sp. AP07
CACGGCTTCGCCGCCTCACGCGGCGCGCCGCTGAAGGTGTGGGGAGGGACGCGGAGCGCCGGGCTGGGCCCGGAGTTTGATTTGGAAATACCGTTTCGACACAGACCGACGCTCCGCGCGGCGCGTTTTCCAGGAGCGTCCGGCGGGCGGCGCTGTTGACGCCTCGCCGACTGAAGCCCCTGACGGGCGGACGAGGTCAACGAAGCCCCATCCGGTCCGCGTGCGTCACCGCACGCCTGCCGCCCTCATCGGCCCATGCATCCCACGCCGTATCTGTGTTCCATGCCCGGCCGGCACCAGAGGGATACAGGTCGCGGCCCCGTCCGAGGACGACACCGCCGCCGACGAGCGCTTCCCGCTCGACCGCACCCCAGGGCCACGAAGGTCGCTGGCCACGCGCCCTCCCCATGCCTTGAGGTGGGTTGATTATGCGGCGGCTTTTGGAGGGGAGGATAAGTGCGTTTCAGTCGTTGAATTTGTTGGGGAACGACGTCGTAGGCGAGGGGGATAGACGTTCGAAAACCCTCTCCCATGGGGAGAGGGTGCGAGAGGGCGCCGCGAAATTATTTTCACCTGTCCCACTCGACCCATTGACGCCGCCTGGCACAGGTCCACTCTGCCTACAGATCAACTCCAGCGCGCGGCCATTCCCACACCATGAATCCCCTGGCCGCCGCGCGGAATGCGCGCCGTCGAGCGACGTCGCCTGACACCCTCCCGACACCCGTTCGCGGAGGCGGACGGTGAGCGAGCCGACGATCTTCTTTTCCGAGGTCAACGAACGGCAGGGCATGTTCCACCGCCGGGCCTTCCTGATGGGCGGACTGGCCGGCGTGGGCCTTCTGGCCCTGGGCGGCCGCCTGGCCCAGCTGCAACTGGTCGAGGCGCGGCGCTACCAGAAGCTTTCGGCCGGCAACCAGTTCAACTACCGCCTGGTGTCGCCGCCGCGGGGCCAGATCCTCGACCGCAACGGCGTGTCGCTGGCCTCCAACCGTCCCAATTTCCGGTTGCTGGTCACCAAGGACAAGGGCTTCGACGCCGAGGCCACCTTGGACGAGCTGGCCCAGCTCGTGCCCATCGACCCGGCCCGCCGGACCCGCATCCTCAAGGACCTGGCCCACGCGCCGAAGAAGGCCCCGGTGGCGGTGATGGAGGACATGACCTGGGAGGAGTTCTCCCGCGTCAACATCCGCGCCCCGGAACTGCCCAATGTGACGGCCGACATGGGCGAGGTGCGGGTCTATCCCTTCGGCGGAGCCTTCGCCCACGTCATCGGCTATGTGGCCAAGGTCTCCGACCGCGACCTGGAGACCGCCAAGGGGGATCCGGGCCAGGACCAGGAACTCCTGCACCATCCGGGCTTCCGGATCGGCAAGCTGGGGGTCGAGAAGGCCTTCGACGCCGCCCTGCGCGGCCATGCCGGGGCGACCAAGGCCGAGGTCGACGCCCAGGGCCGCACCGTGCGCCTCGACCCCGAGGGCGACATCGCGCCGGGGGCGGGGGCCGACATCCGTCTGACGCTGGACGCCGACATCCAGAACCGCGCCCTGGAGGTGATGGGCGACGAGAGCGGGGCCATCGTGGTCATGGACTGCCGGACCGGCGACCTGCTGGCCATGGCCTCGGCCCCCAGCTTCGACGCCAACCGCTTCGTCAAGGGGCTCAGCGGCCCCGAGTACAGGGCCCTGGCGCAGTACGAGCGCAAGCCGCTGCTCGACAAGGTGATGACCGGGACCTATCCGCCCGGTTCGACCTTCAAGCCGACCGTCGCCATGGCGGCCCTGACCGCCGGGGTCGATCCGACCGAGCGGGTGTTGTGCACCGGCGGCTGGGCGTTCGGCGGCCGGGTCTGGCACTGCCACAAGAAGGGCGGCCACGGCGTGCAGGACATGCACGCCGCCATCAAGAACAGCTGCGACGTCTATTTCTACCAGATGGCCCTGCGCATCGGCCCCGACCCGATCGCGACGACCGCCAAGGCCTTCGGCTATGGCGGGGCGTTCGACATCGGCATCCCCGGCCAGAAGAAGGGCCTGGTCGGCTCGCGCGAGTGGAAGCGCCGGACCTTCAAGCGCGACCCGACCTGGCATCCGGGCGACAGCGTGCCGTACGGGATCGGCCAGGGCTATATCAACGTCAACGCCCTGCAGCTGGCGGTGATGACCGCGCGGCTGGCCAACGGCCGCAAGGCGCTCAATCCCCGGCTGGTCAAGTCGGTGGGCGGGGTCGAGCAGCCGCACGGCGACGCCGTGCCCGACCTGCCGTTCAGCCAGGAACATCTGGACGTGGTGCGCGGCGGCATGGCGGCGGTGGCCAACGACCCGACCGGCGGGGCCTTCAAGCAGAGCCAGCTGGGCCTGGGCGACGTCAAGATGGCCGGCAAGACCGGCACCGCCCAGGTGCGCCAGTACGCGGCCGGGGCCTCGCGCAGCAACCAGGGCGTGGCCTGGAAGCTCAAGGACCACAACCTGTTCATCGCCTTCGCCCCCTACGACAACCCGCGCTACGCCCTGTCGGTGATCATCGAGCACGGCGGCCAGTTCGGCTCCAGCGCCGCGGCGCCGCGGGCGCGGGAAGTGATGCGGGTGGCGCTGCTGAAGGACCCCGAGATCCGGGCGCGGATCGAACGGCCGCTGCCGATGCCCGACGCTCCGGCGACGGACGAGGGCGAAGGGGATGTGGGGCTGGCGGTGGCGGTTCCGGGGGAGGGATGAGACCGGGTTGGGGACGTGCGCATGCGGACGTCCCCGTCCGCATCCGCGCCTCTAGCTCGCCAGCACCCGCCCCAGCACCTCGACCACCAGGGCGTGGTCCTCGACCTGCGGCAGGCCCGACACCGTGATCGCCCCGACGCAGCCCAGCCCCGCCAGGATCAGCGGAAAGCCGCCGCCATGCGCCGCGTGGTCGCGGAGCGGCAGGCCGTAGCGCTGCTCCAGGGTCTCGCCGGACGCCTTGAGCTTCAGGCCGACGGCCAGGGTGCTGCTCCCCAGGGCCAGCACGGTGTTGCGCTTGCGACGGACCCAGTCGGTGTTGTCGGGGCCCGCTCCGGGCAGGGCGGCGTGGAACAGCGGGCGCTCGCGCAGGCTGATGTCGATGGCCACCGGCGCGGCGCGGGCGACGGCGGCGTCGCGCAGGGCGGTTCCCAGGGTCCAGGCGGTCTCCAGGGTGAAGCGCTCGAACACCAGGGTCTTTTCCTGGGCGGCGATGGCGGCCAGCAACTCGGCGTCAGTCACAGGCTGAGCTCCCGGCCTTCGGCGGCGCTGCGGGCGGCCAGGTCGATCAGTTCCATCACCGCCAGGGCCTCTTGCGGCGGAGCCGGGTTCTCGCCATGGCCCAGCAGGGCGTCGCGGACGCCGGCGTAATAGGCCAGGTAGTCGCCGGGCGCGCCCGCGACCACGCGGCTGGCCGCGCCTTCGCCGTCCGGCACGGTCAGGGTCCCGGGACGCGGATCGACGCCCCAGCCTTGCGAGCCCGGGATGATCCCGGCCTTCAGGGCGTTCTCCTGCGGGTCCAGGCCCTGCTTGACGAAGCTGCCCCGGGTCCCGTGCACGGCCATGCGCAGGTCGCTGGCCACGGTCATCTGGCTGGCGTGCAGCAGCACTCGCAGGCGCGGATAGCGCAGCAGCAGGTGGAAATAGTCGGGCGCCTGGCCGCCGTCCTTCTGGATGGCGAGGTCGGCGAACACCGAGGTGGGCGGGCCGAACAGCTGCAGGGCCTGGTCGATCAGGTGCGGGCCCAGGTCGAGCAGCGCCCCAGCCCCGGGGGCTTCGCGCCAGCGGTCGCGGACCACCGGGCGGAAGCGGTCGAAGTGGCTCTCGTACTGGACGATCTCGCCCAGCGACCCGTCGGAGATCAGCGCCTTGAGGGTCAGGAAGTCGCTGTCCCAGCGGCGGTTGTGGAAGATGCTCAGCAGCTTGCCGGCCCGGGCGGCGTGGTCGGCGACGCTGCGCGCCTCCTCCAGGGTGACGGCGAACGGCTTGTCGATGACCACGGCCTTGCCGGCGTCCAGGGCGGCGTGGGCCTGGGGGGCGTGCAGCGGGTCGGGGGTGGCGATCACCACCAGGTCGACGGCCGGGTCGGCCAGGGCGGCGGCCAGGTCGGGAACGATCTTGGCGACCGGGTGGTCGGCCAGCACCTTGACCGGGTCGCTGGAGACCACGGTGTGCAGGACCAGGCCCGGCGTGGCGACGATCAGCGGCGCGTGGAAGGTCTTGCCGACGAAGCCGTAGCCGACCAGGGCGACGTGGATGGGGAGGGGGGAGGACATGCTTCCTTATAGCCTCTCCCCTCCGTGAGAGGCCCCAAGAAAAAGCTCCCGATCTGGCGACCGGGGGCTCGTTCTTAAGGCGCTCGTGCGAAGACCTAGATCTTCACCGGCTCCATCTTCGGCGTCAGGATGTGGACGACGAGCAGGGCGATCAGATAGGCGCTGCCGGCGACCAGGAAGATCGGGGTGTAGGTGCCGATGCGGTCGAGCACCTGTCCGATGTACTTGGAGAACACCATGCCGCCGAAGGCGCCGAGCATGCCGCCGATGCCGACCACGGAGCCGACGGCGCCGCGCGGGAAGACGTCGGACGGCAGGGTGTAGAGGTTGGCCGAGAAGCCCTGGTGGGCGGCGGTGGCCACCCCGATGATCAGCACGGCCAGCCACAGGCTGTCGACATTGGCGGCGAACACCACCGGCGTGGCCAGCAGGGCGCAGACCAGCATGGTGGTCTTGCGGGCCCGGTTGATCGTCCAGCCCATCTTCATGAACTTGGACGACAGCCAGCCGCCGCCGACGCTGCCGACGTCGCTGAGCAGGTAGATGGCGATCAGCGGCGGGCCGAAGCTCTTGAGGTCCAGGCCGTAGCGCTTGCCCAGGAAGTCGGGCAGCCAGAACAGGAACATCCACCAGATCGGGTCGATCAGGAACTTGCCCAGGGCGAAGGCCCAGGTTTCCTTCTTGCCCAGCAGCTTGAGCCAGCCGATCTTCTCGACCGGGTCGGCCGGGTCCTGCTCGATATGGGCCAGTTCGGCCGCGCCCAGGCGCTTTTGCTCACGCGGCCGGCGATAGACGATCAGCCAGAGCGGCAGCCAGACCAGGCCGGCCAGGCCGGTGACGATGAAGGCCATCTGCCAGCCGAAGGCCAGGACGATGCCCGGCACCACCAGCGGGGTGACGATGGCGCCGATGTTGGTGCCGGCGTTGAAGATGCCGGTGGCCAGGGCCCGCTCGTTCTTGGGGAACCATTCGGCCACCGCCTTGATGCCGCCCGGGAAGCCGCCGGCCTCGCCGATCCCCAGCCCCATGCGGGCGATGGCGAAGCCGCCGAAGCCGCGGGCCAGGGCATGGCTGATATGGGCCACCTGCCAGATCAGGAAGGCGATGCCGAAGCCCCAGCGGGCCCCGATCCTGTCCATGATCTTGCCCCAGGCCAGATAGGCCACCGCGTAGGCCAGCTGGAAATAGAACACCAGGTCGGCGTAGTGCTTCTCGTCCCAGCCAAACTCGGTGGACAGGTCGTGCTTCAGCAGGCCGATGGTCTGGCGATCGACGTAGTTGATCACCATCGCCAGGAACAGCAGGCCGACAATCACCCACCTGTACCGCCCGATCTTTTCAGAGGGAGCGGGCATCGTTGGAGCGTCCATGGACACGGCTTCCTTACCCTTGTGGTCTTGTTGTTTTTCCGACGCCCCCGCCGGTTTTTCGTTTCTTAGGCCGGAACGGCGACGCAGGCCACGCTTCCAAGCCGTCCGAAGTCTACGCGGGCCTTGTCGCCGGCCGTAACGTCATGAATGCCGGTGCTGGCGCCGGTGGTGACCAGCATGCCCTTCTTCAGCGGCCGGCCGCGCGAGGCGACGTGGCCCAGCAGGAAGGCCAGGGCCGCCAGGGGCGAGCCGGGGATCGAGAACGCGCCGCCCTTGCCGACCGACACGCCGTTGACGAAGGTCTCGGCGGGCATGTCTTCCCAGGCGATGTCGCGCCAGTTTTCGATCACGGCGCCCAGGATCTGGCCGTCGTTGTTGCCGAAGTCCGAGGCGACGATCGGCGGGCCCAGGGCGTTGATGGTGGCCAGCGGGCTGCCGGCGATCTCGACGCCGACGATCAGCTCGCCGACATAGTCGGCGGCTTCCTCGGCAGTCCATTCGGTCTTGCCTTCGGGCGCGTCCTTGCCCAGGCGGACGATGAACTCGGCCTCGACGGCCGTGAAGCCGCCGGCGATGGCGCGGAACGGGGTGGGGGCGTCGGTCGCCTCCCAGACGCGGGTCTTGAAGATGCAGCCGGCCAGGCGCTCGGCGCCCAGGCGCTCGCGATGCTGCGGGGGCACCAGGCCCACCTTCCAGCCCACCAGTTCGTCCGGCCACGAATCGATGGCCAGGTCCTGCACGGCGTAGCCCTCGGCCATGGTCTGGGGCAGGACGCCGCCCGGATAGCCGGGAACCGACACGCCCTTCAGGCGCGCCTCGACAAACTGTGGGGCGATGGACGCCGGCGCGAACACTTCGCTCTCGGCCTCGGAAACGGTCACGCCGCGAATCCTCCCTCGCACACACACACTCCCGTTGGACGGGCTTTGTTCGTGCATAATGGAAACCGGTGTCATTGACAATCGGCCAAGCGACACCGGTGGCAGGCGATTGTCAGGCCTTCAAACTGGGCGTTGTCTGGCCACCATGGTCGACCTGTCCGCCCTTCGCCGCCTGGCGCTGGCCCTGCCCGAGGTCGAGGCGAGTCCGGACGGGGCGCGCCTGGCGTTCTCGGTGCGCGGCAAGGGCATCGCCTGGTCCTATTTCGCCCGCGCCCACCCCAAGGGCCGGCGCGAGCTGGTGGAGGGCGTGATCGCCGTGCGCTGCCGGCTTGAAACCAAGGAGATGCTGATCGAGGCCGCGCCCGAGCGGTTCTTCGACGACGACCACTATCGCGGCTTTCCCGCCGTGCTGGTGCGGCTGGAGGCGATCGAGGCGGACGAACTGGCCGGCCTGCTGGCCCAGGCCTGGCGGCTGCTGGCCCCCAAGGCCCTGGTCAGGCGCGTCGAGGCCCAGGCCGGGCCAGGGGAACCCTGACCGCCCCGGCGGTTTTCCGTAACGGACGAGGAGCGCCGCATGCCCCGGGGACAGCTCACCGAATATCGCCGCAAGCGCGACTTCGAGAAGACCGCCGAACCCAGCGGGGACGCGGCCGTGGCGCCGGCCCCGCACGCCCGGTTCGTGATCCAGAAGCACGCCGCCACGCGGCTGCATTACGACTTCCGGCTGGAGGTCGACGGGGTGCTGAAGTCCTGGGCGGTGACGCGCGGGCCGTCGCTGGACCCGGCCGACAAGCGTCTGGCGGTCGAGGTCGAGGACCATCCGCTCGACTATGGCGACTTCGAGGGCACGATCCCCAAGGGCCAGTACGGCGGCGGCACTGTGCAGCTGTGGGACCGCGGCTTCTGGGCGCCCGAGCCGGGCTTCGAGGACGTGGCCGAGGCGCTGAAGAAGGGCGAGCTGAAGTTCGTGCTCGAGGGCGAGCGGCTGCACGGCTCCTGGGTGCTGGTGCGGATGGCCTGGGACCGCGACGCCAGGGAGGGCGTCAAGCGACAGGGAGACGGCAAGCGCTCCAACTGGCTGCTGATCAAGCACAAGGACAAGGCGGCGCGGCCGGGCGAGGGGGCGGCGGTGCTGGAGGCGGACGCCTCCGTCGCCTCGGGCCGGACCATGGCCGACATCGCGGCGGGCAAGGGCAGGGGGCCGAGGCCGTTCATCCTGAAGGCCAGGGGCAAGGGCGACGCGGTGTGGGAGAGCCGGACGAAGGCGGAGGAAACCCGGACTTTCTCTTCGCCCCCTTCGTTGTCATCCCGGACAAGCGCGAAGCGCGCCGATCCGGGACCGGCGCGTGAACGCGGCGCTCCCGGCGGTCCCGGGCCTGCCCCCGGCTCAAGGCCGGGGTCCGCCCGGGATGACGGGAAGGTCCTCCCCGACTTCATCGAACCCCAGCTGTGCAAGTCCCTCGACCGTCCGCCGTCCGGCCCCGGCTGGGCGCACGAGATCAAGTTCGACGGTTATCGCCTGCAACTGCGCGTCGAGGACGGCCGCGCGACCTTGCGCACCCGCAAGGGCCTGGACTGGACCGCCAGGTTCGCGGCGATCGCCAAGGCCGCCGCCGGCCTGCCCGACGCCATCCTCGACGGCGAGGTGGTGGCGCTGGACGCCGCCGGCCAGCCCGACTTCGCCGGCCTGCAGGCGGCGCTGGCGGACGGCGACACTGGCGACCTGATCTACTTCGCCTTCGACCTGCTGGCCCGGGACGGCGAGGACCTGCGCGACCTGCCGCTGCGCGAGCGCAAGGCGCGGCTGAAGGCGATGATGGGGCGAGGCGAGCCGCGCCTGCGCTTCGTCGACCACTTCGAGGCGGCCGGCGACGCGGTGCTGCTGTCGGCCTGCAAGCTGAAGTTGGAGGGGATCATCTCCAAGCGGCTGGACGCGCCCTATCGCAGCGGCCGTAGCGAGACCTGGACCAAGGCCAAGTGCCGGGCCGGGCATGAGGTGGTGATCGGCGGCTGGACGACGACCGGCGGGGCTTTCCGCTCGCTGATCGCCGGGGTGATGCAGGGCGGCAAGCTGGCGCATGTCGGCCGGGTCGGCACGGGTTTCGGCCGTAACACGTTGGCGCGCCTGCTCCCCAGGCTGAAGGCCCTGGAGACCGACACCTCACCGTTCGAGGGCGAGGGCGCGCCGCGCGCCGCCGCGAACGTCCACTGGGTGAAGCCTGAGCTGGTGGCCGAGATCGAATATGCCGGCTTCACCGGCGACGGCGCGATCCGCCAGGCCGCCTTCAAGGGGCTGCGCGAGGACAAGCTCGCCGCCGAGGTCGAGGCCGAGGTTCCGGCCAGGGCCGAGACGGCGGCGCTGGCGACCCCGACGCCAAAGGGCGACGGCGTCGTGCTGGGCGTCACCATCTCCAAGCCCGACAAGCCCCTGTGGCCCGACGTCGATGGCGCGCCGGCCACCAAGATCGATCTGGCCCGCTACATGGCGGCGGTCGGCGACTGGATGCTGCCGCACCTGAAGGGGCGCCCGGCCTCGATCATCCGCGTTCCCGACGGCATCGGCGGCGAGACCTTCTTCCAGCGCCACGCCATGCGCGGGATGTTGTCGCTGATCGGGCTGGTGTCGGTGAAGGGCGACAAGCAGCCCTACCTGCAGTTCGACCGCGTCGAGGCCCTGGTCGCCGCCGCCCAGATCGCCGCCGTCGAAATCCATCCCTGGAACTGCCAGCCGGGCGATCCCGAGGCGGCCGGCCGGCTGGTCTTCGACCTCGACCCGGCCCCTGGGGTCACCTTCGACGACGTGGTCGAAGGCGCGCGCGAGGTCCGCGACCGGCTGGAGGACGTGGGGCTGGCCAGTTTCTGCAAGACCACGGGCGGCAAGGGGCTGCACGTCGTCACGCCGTTGTCCGACAAGGTCCCGTGGGACGCCGCCAAGGCCTTCGCCCGCGAGGTCTGCGCCCGGATGGCCGCCGACAGCCCCGACCGGTACCTGATCACCATGAGCAAGGCGGCGCGCGAAGGGCGGATCTTCCTCGACTACCTGCGCAACGACCGCACCAGCACCGCCGTCGCGCCCTTGTCCGCCCGGGCGAGGCCGGGGGCGACGGTGTCGATGCCGCTGAACTGGACCCAGGTGAAGGCTGGTCTGGACCCCAGGCGGTACACGATCCGCACCGCCCCGGCCCTGATCGCCAAGGGCGCCGCCTGGGCGGACTATTTCGACGCGGCCAAACCGCTGAGGGCGGCGATCAAACGGCTGGGGTGAGGGCGTTGGGCGCACCTCTCGGATTCGTCTGATCCGACTGGACGCCGCCATATTCCGGGTTGCAGGCTTGGCGTTCTGCGGGAAATCGGCCCGCGTCCAATTCGAAGAGGCGGCCGCTAACGGCCTCCGCTCTTGCGACCGCGCGAACTCGGCTTCGGCGGAACGCTCCCTCCATACTCAGTCCACCAGGCGGTCAGCGCCTCCATGGTCGGGCCAAGTCCCCTGGCCTTGGCTGTGATCTCATAGTCGACGCGTGGCGGCACCTCCGCGAACACGGTGCGCGAGACCAGACCGTCGGCTTCCAGTTCACGCAGCTGCGCGGTCAGCATGTGCTGGGTGATGCCTGGGATCGCCTTTCGCAGCTCTCCAAAGCGATAGATCCGCTGATGCAGCAGCCACATGATCTCGAGCTTCCACTTACCCGAGAGAAGCGCGAAGGCGCGCCTCATCTCTTCATGCATGTTGATCTCGGGCTCAGGCATGGTCTGGTTTTCCATACTAACCGCAGGTTTTTCATCCTACTTGCAGGCGTCCATCTAATCTCACATTTTCCTCATGTACAGCATGAGCGCCGATAGTCGCGCACGAATGACAACATATTAAGTAACAGGAGCGCCTTTTCGACAGCATTGGTAAGCGAGAATATTATGGTAACGATCTATATCTATTGGATAAGCACCGTATTCCTATCATTTATCTACATATCGTCCGCCATCATCTACGTGATGAAGCGTGATTGGGTGGGCGAGACGATCGTTGGATTTGGATACCCCAGGTACCTCCAGCCAATCCTCGTCGCGGTAAAGGTCCTGGCGGTCGCCGCGATCGTCTCGCGGGTCAACGTGGCGCTCAGCGACCTGGCCTATGCGGGCGCATTCTATCACCTGCTGTTGTCGGGCCTGGCTCACATCGGAGTCCGCAAGCCCAAGGGCGCCTTGCCGGCGGCAATAGGCCTCGCGCTGCTGGCCGCGTCCTTCACCACGCAAAACGCCGCTCGCCAAACCCCGTCGCCGTACGCCCGGAGCGCGGCTGAACAGCACGTCACCCTGATCAAAAGGAGCGAGACATGGATCGCCTGAACGGAAAAATCGCCATTGTCACGGGAGCCGGTCGTGGCATCGGCCGCGCCACCGCGAAACTGTTCGCGGCGGAAGGCGCCAAGGTCGCCGTCCTTTCACTTACGCCCGCCAATATCGACGCGGTCGTGGCGGATATCGAGGCCGCCGGGGGCGCCGCGCTCGGCGTGGTCTGCGACGTCAGCGACACCGACCAGATCAAGGTGGCGGTGGACAAGGTGGTCGCCGCCTATGGCGGGATCGACATCCTGGTGAACAACGCCTTCGATCCGTCGGTCGTGTTCTCCTCGGTGATCGACCTGTCCGTTGAACAGTTGCAGCGCAACTTCGACATGGGGCCGATCGCCTATCTGCGGATGATGCAGGCCTGCTATCCCTACCTGAAAGCCAGCGGAGAGGGGCGCGTCATCAATTTCGGCTCGGCCGCCGGTATTGCCGCTCTGCTGCCGTATGCGCCCTATGGCATGGCCAAGGAGGCGGTGCGTGCATTGACCAGAATGGCGGCGCGGGAGTGGGGTCCCGACAGGATCACCGTGAACAACATGCTCCCGGTCGCTGACACCTGGGG
The DNA here is from genome assembly GCF_000281955.1 of Caulobacter sp. AP07. Classification (GTDB taxonomy): domain Bacteria; phylum Pseudomonadota; class Alphaproteobacteria; order Caulobacterales; family Caulobacteraceae; genus Caulobacter. Next base: position 11,428 of record NZ_AKKF01000225.1, read on the forward strand.
CGCCGCGGAGAGCAATGCGCCGCCGCCACCCAATGCGCTCGCGCGCTTCGGCTCGCCCGAGGATGACATCGCGCCGGTCGTTCTGTTCCTGGCCAGCAAGGATGCGCAGTTCATCACGGGCTATAGCCTGACGCCGGATGGCGGAATGATCATCGACAGCGCCCGCTGAGCCATAGGCGGGAGCGCACGGCCAACGGCGCTCCGCGCCGGGTGCGGGGTGACAGGTTGCGTGTGGGGCAAGACCGGTCGGAGACGAAGGCCGTTGGCATGACTTCCGCCGTGACACCGCCCCACCTTCGCCCCGCCATGGTCAAGATTGGAGTGTGTTGTGGCGGCATGGCTCTCCGCGCCGCCCTGGCCCTGTTCGCCACGCTGTTCCTGACCGCCCCGTCCCAGGCCTCGGCGCCGGACGACCGGGTCGCGGCCCTGCGACTGGTCGAGACCCCGGCCTCGGCGCCCGGCGAGGCCCTGGCCGTGATCTATTCGGGCGACGGCGGCTGGGGGCCGCTGGACCGCGACGTCGCCAAGGAGCTGGCCAAGGGCGGCGTGCCGGTGATCGGCGTCGATTCCCTGCGCTACTTCCTGACGCCGCGCTCGCCGCAGGCCGCGGCGGACGACCTGGCCGCGTCGCTGCGCCGCTACGAGCGGACCTGGGGGCGCCGCGAGGTCGTGCTGGTCGGCTACTCCTTCGGCGCCGGCGTCTTGCCGGCCATCGTGCCGCGCCTGCCGCCCGACGTGCGGGCCCAGGTCAAGACCATGGTGCTGATCGGAACCGGCCCCGACGGCGACCTGGCCTTTCACCTCAACAGCTGGCTGAACCGGCCGTCGGCGGACTCCTACCCGGTCGCCCCGGCGATCGAGGCGCTGAAGGGCCTGCCGATGACCTGCATCTACGGCGACAAGGAGCGGCGCGACGTCTGCGCCGGTCTGCCCGCGACCACCATCCGCCAGGTCAGGCTGGCCGGCAGCCACCACTTCAACGGCGACTACGCGACGCTCGGTCACGCGGTGTTGCGGGCCGTTTCGCTCTAGGCGCGATCAGCCGGTATCCGGGCGCCCAGGCCGGCCCCCATTCGTCATTCCCCGAGCTGTCCGGGGATCGAAACGCCCCCAGCGCGCGTTCTTGAGGCCGACAGTTTTCGAAAGGGGCCTCATCGCCATGACCGCGTCCGGGTCAGCCGTTCGGCATGCGCCGGCCGACTTGCCGCCACCCCCCATCGCCCTGCCGCCGCGCGCGGCGCTGTTTCTCGATCTCGACGGAACCCTCGCTCCCATCATGCCCCGGCCCGAAGAGGTTGGGCCGGACGCGCGGCGCGCGGCGCTGCTCGACGACCTGGCGCGGGCGCTGGACGGCCGGCTGGCCGTCGTCAGCGGCCGGGCGCTGGAAGACCTCGACCGCATCCTGGAGGGCCGGGTGGGCGCCGTCGCGGCCGTCCATGGCCTGGTGCGGCGCGGCGTCCATGGCGTCGACCGCGTCCAGCCGCACCCCGATCTCGACGCCGCCCGCGAGGTGCTGCGCGACCTGGCGCGGAGCGATCGGGGTCTGCTGTTCGAGGACAAGGGGCTGAGCGTCGCCCTGCATTACCGCAACGTCCCCTCGGCCGCCGACGCGGTGGTCGAGGCCGTCGAGCGGCTGGCGCGATCCTCGGACCTGGTGCTCCAGCTGGGCGACATGGTCGCCGAGCTGCGCACGCCCGGCCAGGACAAGGGCAGGGCGGTCGCCGCCTTCCTGCGCGAGGCCCCGTTCGTCGGCGCCGTTCCGGTGTTCGTCGGCGACGACCTGACCGACGAGGACGGCTTCGCCGCCGCCGCCCGCCTGGGCGGCTACGGCGTGCTGACCGGCCCCGAACGTCCCACCCAGGCGACCTATCGCCTGAACGATTTCAACGCCGTGCTCGCCTGGCTGAGCGCCGCCATCCATGAGGCGCCCGCATGAGTCGTCTGATCGTCGTCTCCAACCGCGTCAACCCGCCCACCGGCAAGGGCGACGAGAGCGTCGGCGGCCTGGCCATGGCCCTGGCTGCGGCCCTGCGCGAATATTCCGGCATCTGGTTCGGCTGGAGCGGCAAGACCACCACCGAGTTCACCGGCCAGCTCAGCATGCAGAAGGCCGACGGCGTCACGGTGGCGACCGTCGACCTGGAGGAGGGCGACTATCAGGAATATTACAACGGCTACGCCAACAAGACCCTGTGGCCGCTGTTCCATTACCGCGTCGACCTGACCGCCTACGACCGCTCGTTCGGCGAGGGCTATGACCGGGTCAACAAGCGGTTCGCCGAGACCCTGTTGCCGCTGATCGAGCCGGACGACATGATCTGGGTGCACGACTACCACCTGATCCCGATGGCCCGGGAGCTGCGGCGGCTGGGGGTGACCAACCGCATCGGCTTCTTCCTGCACATCCCCTGGCCCGCCCACCAGCTGGTGGTGACCCTGCCGCGCCACCGGCCGCTGGTGGAGGCGATGTTCCACTACGACCTGATCGGCTTCCAGACCGAGGAGAGCGTCCAGGCCTTCGAGGGCTACGTGTTCAACGAGGTGGGCGGCGAGCGCACCGAGGACGGGCGGCTGACGGCGTTCGGCCGGACCACCCAGATCGGGGCCTTCCCGATCGGCATCGACGCCGAGGACTTCGCCCGCATCAAGGACAGCTTCCGCGCCACCCGGGTCTACGACCGGCTGATGGCCCACAGCGTGTTCCGCAAGATGATCGTCGGCGTCGACCGCCTCGACTATTCCAAGGGGCTGGAGGAGCGGCTGATCGGCTTCGAGCGCTTCCTGCACGACAATCCCGAGGCCCGTCGCGAGGTGATGCTGTTGCAGATCGCCCCGCTGTCGCGCGACGAGGTCGAGGCCTATCAGGACCTGCGCGCCCGGCTGGACGGCCTGATCGGCCGGATCAACGGCGAATATGCCGACATGGACTACAACCCGATCCGCTACCTCAACCGCAGCTACCGTCGCGACGAGCTGGCGGGGGTTTACCGCGCCTCCAAGGCCGCCCTGGTGACGCCGCTGCGCGACGGCATGAACCTGGTGGCCAAGGAATATGTCGCCGCGCAGACGCCGGACGATCCCGGGGTGCTGATCCTGTCGCGCTTCGCCGGCGCCGCGCGCCAGCTGAAGGAGGCGCTGATCATCAATCCCAACAGCCCCGAAGAGATTTCCGACGCCCTGACCCGGGCGCTGAACATGGACCTGGCCGACCGCAAGCGGCGGTGGGAGGCGCTGATGGACAACGTCACCCGCCAGGACGTCACCGCCTGGCGCGACGACTTCGTGGCCGCCCTGCGCGAGCCGGCGCCCGCCTTGCCCAAGGCCGCCAACGCCACGCCGGCTCTGACCGTGCGGGCCGGAGGGAGGATCTGACATGGCCCCGCGTCCCAGCTGGCAAGGCCATCTGCGACTGTCATTGGTGAGCTGTCCGGTGGCGATGTACACGGCCGTCAGCCCCGGCGGCGAGGTGCGGTTCAACCTGCTGCACCCCAAGACCCACAACCGCATCAAGATGGTCGCCACCGACCCGGACCTGGGGCCGGTGGACCGCGCCGACCTGGTCAAGGGCTATGAGTACGAGAAGGGCCGCTACGTGATCCTCACCCCCGAGGAGATCGACAGCGTCCGGCTGGAAAGCACCCGCACCATCGACATCGAACGCTTCGTCGACGCGGCCGATATCGACCGCCTGTACTGGGACAACCCCTATTTCCTGGTCCCCGACGGCAAGCTGGCGACCGACGCCTACACGGTGATCCGCGACGCTATGGCCGGGGCCGGCAAGATCGCCCTGGGCCGGGTGGTGATGCACACCCGCGAGCGGCTGATGGCCATCGAGCCGCGCGACAACGGCCTGGTCGCCTACACCCTGCGCAGCCACGACGAGGTGCGCGACCCCGCCGAGCTGTTCGACGACATCCCCGCCAGCAAGGCCGACCCGCAGATGGTGGCCATCGCCGAGAAGATCATCGAGCAGCAGGAAGGCCCCTTCGATCCCAGCACGTTCAAGGACCGCTACGAGGACGCCCTGCGGGCCCTGATCAAGCAGAAGGAAAAGGGCGGCGAGTCCAAGGTGACGGTGGAGGAGCCGGAAACCACCAATGTCGTCGACCTGATGGAGGCCCTGCGCAAGAGCCTGGGCCACAAGCCGGGCGCGCCGGCCAGGAAGCCGGCGTCGCGCAAGAGGGCGTCCTAGGTTTTCTTGCAGTCCAGAGTGTCGCCCAGGACGAGCGGCGCGCCGGCCCGCGAGATCATCCAGTCCACGGTCATCGTCGCCGGACCGGTGCGGATATAGACGAACTGCTCGCCCGGCTCGCCGGTCCCGCCGCGGGTCCAGGTCCAGCGATCGCCGTCCCAGCCTGGCGAGGCGTACCAGCGCAGGCCGCTGAAGCCGTCGGCGATGGTGGCGCGGAAGCCGCCGGCCGGTTTGGCGAAGCTCCAGGTCTCGGCCGCCTTGTAGGTTCCCGGCGCGGCGTCGCGATGCCGCTTGAGCAGGGCGCCGGTGTCGGGGTCGCGGCTGAAGACCATCGCCGAGGCCAGGGGTTTCTTGGACGGCTCGAAATGGCCCGTGCAGGTCCAGGCGCCTTCGAAATAGCTCAGCGGATCGGTCGTGGCGGGTTCGGCGGAAGCGGCGGCCAGCAGGCTGGCGACCAGGAGGCTTGTCGGCATGGGACCTCGTGACGGGTGACGGGTGACGGGTGACGGGGGGCTTCGCGGCGGGGAGACTGGAACGGGGACGGGGGAGGCGTCGAACCTCATCATGGCCTGGCCGCTCGACGCCCCAGCCATCGTCGCACGGGCGCATCGTAGAACCGCTGGGCGATCCAGGCGACCATCGGCGTGACCAGCAGCGCCAGGCCGCAGAACCATAGCGGCCGCGCCAGCTCTTCCTGTGGAAAGACCCGCAGCATCACCGCCCAGATCGCCCAGTGCAGGGCGTAGACCGGATAGGAGAGCTCGCCCGCCCGCCGGCACAGCGCGCCGACCGCGCCGCCGGGGTCGTGGGCGCCCATCAGCACCACCAGCGGAAACAGCAGCGTGACGCAGGCCAGGTCGTAGACCTCGTTGCGGACGGGCAGGATCGGCGCGACCATCACCGCCGTCAGCACGACGGCCGCGACCAGCAGGCGCGGGCGCGAGATCAGGGCGCGATGGCGCCAGGACAGCCAGCCGAGGGTGAAGCTGTAGGCGGCGCGGCAGAAGCCGATCCAGAAGGTCGCCCGGTCCCAGCCGGTCTCGATCCCGTGCATGCCCGCCGCGGCCCACAGCATCACCGCGAAACAGGCGATCAGGATGGTCACCAGGCCCGCGTCGATCAGCCGGCGGAGCGGGAACCACAGGGCGCTGACCACCACCTCCAGGCACAGCGACCAGGCCGGCGGGTTGAACGGGAACAGGGAGGGAAAGGTCCCGTAGGGCGTCGGGTCGAGGCGGGGGATCAGCAGCAGGTTGCGGACCAGGTTGGGCCAGAACGGCGGGCTGTGCCGCGAGGTCAGGATCGCGCCGATCACGGTCGACAACACCAGCAGCGGCCAGATCCGGACGATCCGGATGCGCAGATAGGCGGCCCAGCCGATGTCGCCGTGCTGGAAGGCGTGAGCCAGGACGAAGCCGCTGAGGCAGAAGAAGAAATCCACCGCCAGATAGCCGTGGGCGAAGCCGCCGGGCCGGCCCGACCAGCCGGCGAAGTGGTAGAGCAGAACCCCCGCCGCCGCGACGCCGCGCAGGCCGTCCAGGGCGGCGAACCTCTGTGTGTCTTGCTTCACCCGTCGGTTCTTGCGGACTGGCGGGCAGGGAGGCAAGGCTGAAACGTCCACGACCTCCGCTCATCCCGGCATTCGCCCGGGACGAGCGGTTCGTCAGGGCTACCTCCATGCAGCCATCAGCATCATCACCGCCCCGACCTCCACCGCGTCGCTCAGGCCGTGGGCGATCATCGGGGCCAGCAGACTGCGCGAGCGTTCCATCAGCCAGACATAGGTCAGGCCCCAGACGAAGGCGTAGACCTGCTGGGCCATGGCCAGATGCAGCGGGTTGCGCAGGAAGCTGTCGTAGTGGGCGAGGCCGAACAGCAGGGCGACGATATAGGCCGCGACCGGCAGGTCGAGGCGTCCCAGGCGCACGCGGCCGGGAACCAGCACCACCAGCATGCCGACCAGCAGGCCGCGGAAGATCGGCTCCTCGTTGAGGCCCGCCGCCAGCATCACCGACAGCCAGCCGACCACGCCGGTCGGCGAAGAGATGTCGTAGCCGCCCGCGGGGGCGGCGTGGCTCAGCAGCTGCGGCCAATAGTCGGCGACCAGCATGATCAGCCCCATGGCCACGCCGAAGACCACGGCCAGGCCGACATAGGTCTTGCCCGGCGGCCAGCGCATGTGGCTGTCGGCCTGGGGCAGGGCGCGACGCATGACCAGCAGGCTGGCCTGGCCGGTGGCGATCTGCAGCAGGGTGGCCAGGGCGACGAAGATCCAGACCTGGTGCTGGAAGAGGTCGATATTGGCCTTGAAGAGCCAGCGCGCCGCTTCGCGGCCGGGGACCAGCAGGGTCTGCATCAGCACCGCGGCCAGCACGATCGGCCAGAGGCGGAACTTGAAGCCCGTGACTTCGAAGAACGGGCGGCGAGGCGGGGTGAGGGCGAGGTCGGTCATGCCGACCTTGTCCCAGCCTCAGGCGGCCCAGGTCTTGAAGCTATGTTGCAGGCCGACCCGCCAGGCGCCGGGCGAGCGACCGGTCAGAGCCTTCACGTCGCGGCTCATATGGGCCTGGTCGGCGAAGCCGGCCTCGGCGGCGATGTCGACCAGGGGCGCGTCGCCCTCGACGATCAGCCGCCAGGCGCGGCGGGCGCGGGCCTCGACGCGGAAGCGGGCCGGTCCCACGCCATAGGCCTCGCGGAACCAGCGGAAGGCCGTCTCGCGGGTCACCCCCTGGTCCCGGGCCCAGGTCTCGACGCCGGGCGCGTCGTCGCCGGACAGGGCCAGGGCCAGAAGGTCGGGAGCGTCGGCCAAGCCGCCTTGCCCGGGTCGCAAGGTTTCCAACAGGGCGGCGGCGGCCTCGACCGGATCGCGCTGGGCCAGCCGGGCCAGCAGGTCGGGATCGACCGTCCGGGCCATCGCCGTGTCCGGCCTCAGGGCGACCGGAAGCGGCAGGTTGAGCACCAGGGCCTTGCCGGGCGCGCGGTTCCAGTGGCCGGAGAATCGGCCGTGGATCAGCACGTCGCCGGCCCGCACCCGCCAGCGTCCGCGCTCGCCGGCTTCCTCATAACCGCCGTCCAGCACGACGGCGGCATAGGCCTCGTCGTGGATGTGGCGGGGAATGGTTTCGCCCGGGGTCAGGGCGTGGCGTGGCTTGGACATGGCGGCAGTCTAGCGGGGAACCAGCGTTCGACCAGTTAAGGCGGCGTCATGATCAGGGATGGGCCCGCAGGTAGGCGATCAGGTCGGCGCGATCCTGGGCCGACGGCACCCTGGCGCCCATCGAGGTTCCGGGCACGAACCGCTTCGGGTCGGCCAGCCAGGCGTCGAGACTAGCCGCGTCCCAGATGAAGTCGCGCGCGGCCAGCGCCTTGCTGTAGTGAAAATCGGTCACCGCGGCGACGTGCCGTCCATAGATTCCGCGATGACGCGGGCCGGACCGGTTCTTGTCCAGCGCGTGGCAGAAGCCGCAGCGACCGCCGTACAGCCGCTCGCCGCGCGCCGCGTCGCCGTCCAACGGACCGGCCGCGGCGGACGAGGCGGCCAGCAACAGGGCCAGGGCAAGGACAAGACGCCTCATGCCCGTATCTCCATCAGGCATCGGGCGGCCAGGCGGCCCGCCGTGCGCCCGCCGACCGCGCCGGACTTGGCGGTGTCGAGCCGCCGCACGAAGGTCACCGAGGCGCCGGTGGCCAGCAGGGCGTCCTCGAAATCCGGGCAGGCGCCGGCGGGCGAGATGGCCACCACATGGCGCAACCGGGATTGGCCGATCGCCCTGGCGACGGCCGATGACGGCCGGTGCGGCGACGGCATCACGCAGGCGGCGTCGACGCCGAGGAAGGCGGCGGCCAGGGCGTCGGCGTCGTCCGACGCGGTGATGACCACCTCGACGCCCTGGGTCCACAGGATCGCCGCGCGTTCGGGGTCGCGGGCCAGGGCCCTGACCCGGATCCCGCACCGTCGCAGCTCGGCCAGGGCCGCGCCGCCTGTCGCGCCGGTCGCTTCCATGATCGCGAACATCGTCGTCTCCATCGATCGGATGGAGCTGCATAGCGCGGCGGTTTGGCGTTCCGTAAGTACGCACTATTTTGATACCGCCCGCTCGCCGCAGCCCCTTGGGAACGCCATCATGTCCAAGCCGTCCGTTCCCTGGTGCTCGGTGTCCGCCACGGTCGACGTGATCAGCGGCAAGTGGAAGCCGACGATCCTCTACTACCTGAAGGACCAGCCGCGCCGCTTCAACGAGCTGCGCCGCCTGACCCCCTACATCACCCAGCGCATGCTGACCCTGCAGCTGCGGGCGCTGGAAAACGACGGGATCATCTCGCGGACCGTGCTGGGCCAGGTTCCGCCTTCGGTGGAGTACGCCATCACCGACCGCGGCCTGACGCTGGCGCCGCTGCTGGACCAGATGGGCGACTGGGGCGAGGCCTACGTCCGGCGATCGGAGGAGGGCGCCGCCCGCGAAGACGCTACCGCACCGACGTCCACGGCCGGCTCAGCAGCACCGCGCAGTTGATCAGCCCGACCAACGAATAGGTCTGTGGGTAGTTGCCCCACAGCTCGCCGTCCGCGAAGCCGATGTCCTCCGACAGCAGGCCGGCGGTGGTCCGCCGCGCCAGCATCTCCTCGAACAGGTCGCGGGCCTCCTGGATGCGGCCAGCCAGGTAGAGGGCCTCGATCAGCCAGAAGGTGCAGATGTTGAACGCCGTCTGCGGGGCGCCGAAGTCGTCGGGGATGGCGTAGCGCAGCAGGTAGGAGCCCTTGCGCAGGCCGGCCTCGATGGCCTCGACGGTGGCGGCGTTGCGCGGGTCGTTGGCCTCGATGAAGCGCAGGTCGACCAGCTGCAGCAGGCTGGCGTCCAGCTCGTCGCCCTCGAAGGTGGCGGCGAAGCGGCCGAGTTCCTCGTTCCAGGCCCGCTTGTCGATGGTGGCGCGCACCCGGGCGGCGCGGGCGTTCCAGAAGTCGGCGCGGTCGGCCAGGCCCAGCTTGGCGGCGGCGTTGCCCAGCCGGTCGCAGGCCGCCCAGCACATCACCGCCGAATAGGTGTGGACATTGGCCCGGCCGCGGAACTCCCACAGGCTGGCGTCGGGCTGGTCGTGCAGCTGGAAGGCCCGCTCGCCCACCGGCTCCAGGTTCTGGAAGTCCTCCACCGTGCCCGGCCGCAGCAGGCGCTCGTCGAAGAAGGCCTGGGTCGAGGACAGGATGATCTGGCCGTAGACATCGTGCTGCTGGTGCTCGAAGGCCTGGTTGCCGATGCGCACCGGCCCCATGCCGCGATAGCCGGCCAGGTCGGGGGCGAAGCGCTCGGTCAGCTGCGGCTCGAACCCCACCCCGAACAGCGGCTGGATGTGGCCGCCGGCCGCCCGGTCGACGATGTTGCGCAGATAGCCCAGATAGTTCTCGAGGATGTCGACCGCGCCCAGCCGGTTCAGGGCCTGGACCACGTAATAGGCGTCGCGCAGCCAGCAGTAGCGGTAGTCCCAGTTGCGGCCGCTGTTGGCGTGCTCGGGGATCGAGGTGGTCAGGGCCGCGACGATCGCCCCGGTCTCCTCGTGCATGCAGAGCTTCAGGGTGATGGCGGCGCGGATCACCGCGCCCTGGTAGTCGAGCGGCACGGCCAGGCCCCGCACCCAGTCCATCCAGTATTCCTGGGTCTGCTGCAGCATGCGGTTGCAGGTGGCGCCGATGTCGGCGTTGAAGCCCTCGTCGGCCCCCAGGAACATGGCGATCGGCCGTTCCAGCCGGAAGGTGCGCTCCTCCAGGATGTGCGACACCGGCCCGTCGGTGGAGAGGCGCAGGGTCATGTCCGAACACAGGTAGCGGATGTGGTTGGAACCGTTGGTGTGCTCGGCCAGGCGCGCGCCCCACTCGGCGGTCGGCCGGGCCCGCAGGGTGACGCGGCAGACCCCGCTGATCGGCCGGATCAGGCGGATGAAGGCGGTGGGGCGGAAGATCCGGCCGAACTGCTGGTAGCGCGGCGAGAAGTCGAGGATCTCCAGGCTGGCCCCGTCGGCGTCGGTGATCACCGTGCGCAGGATCGGGGTGTTGCGCAGATAGGCCTGCTCGACGGTTTGGACGCCGTCCACCGCCACCTCCCAGGTCCCCTTGGCGGTCGGGTCGCCCGGCTCCAGCCCGCCGAGCAGCGAGCTGAACACCGGGTCGGAATCGACGCGCGGCATGCAGGCCCACACGAAGCGGCCGCAACGGTCGATCAGGGCGCTGACGGCGCAGTTGCCGATCGGGAAGAGGTCGAGGGTCTGGGGCATGGGGTCCCTAGCGCCGGATCAGGATCGGAACGGTGGAGTGCTTGCCGGCATGGGCGGCGACATAGCCGCCGATGTGCTCGAAGGTGATGTCGGTCAGGCCGCCGCCGACGCACAGCCCCTCGATCGACAGGCGGTCGATGCCGATCGGCAGGCGGGGGTCGGTCAGGTGGACCTCGCCCTTCCAGCCGTCGACGGTGGCGCCCAGACAGGCCTGCAGCATCATGAAGGCCGAGCCCGCCGCCCAGGCCTGGGGCAGGCAGGCCACCGGATAGGCCACCGGCGGCTCGCCCGGCTGGCGCGGGAAGCCGCAGAACAGCTCGGGCAGCCGCATCTCGTAGTGGGCGGCGGTCTCGAACAGGCCCGAGGTCATCTCCACCACCCCGTCGCGGTTGCCGTAGCGCGACAGGCCCATGGCGCAGATCGCGGTGTCGTGCGGCCAGACCGAGCCGTTGTGGTAGCTCATCGGATTGAAGCGCGGCTCGCCCTGGGCCAGGGTCCGCACGCCGAACCCGTTGTGGAACGCCGCCGACAGCAGGGCGTCGGCGACTTTGCGGGCCCGCTCCGGCGAGGGCAGGCCGCAGAACAGCAGGTGTCCGGGGTTTGAGCCCCTCACCCGGCAGGGCTGGCCGTGACCGTCGATGGCCATGGCGTAGAAGCCCTTGTCCTCCATCCAGAAGCGGTCCTCGACCTCCTGGCGCAGGTGCTCGGCCTTGGCCCGCCAGCGCTTGGCGTTGTCGGGGTCGTCGCGCCGCTCGGCCAGGTCGGCCATGCCCTTGAAGGCCGCGAAGGCGTAGCCCTGGACCTCGACCACGGCGATCGGCCCGTCGGGGAAATGGCCGTCGGCGTGGAAGACGCTGTCCTCGCTGTCCTTCCAGTTCTGGTTCGAAAGGCCGGAGTCGAGGCCGCGGGCATAGTCGATCAGGCCGTCGCCGTCGCTGTCGCCGAAATGCTCGATCCAGGTGATGGCCGCCAGCAGCGGCTCCCAGAGGCGCTCGATGAACGCCAGGTCGCCGGTGCGTTCGGCGTAGGCGCAGGCCAGGGCCACGAACAGCGGCGTGGTGTCGACCCCGCCGTAGTAGCGGCCGAACGGCAGCTCGCCGAGCGCGGTCATCTCGCCCTTGCGGGTTTCGTGCATGATCTTGCCGGGCGCGCTGTCGCGGAAGGCGCTGACCTCCTCGGCCTGGTGCTCGGCCAGGTAGCCCAGCACGCCGCGCGCCAGGCTGGGTTCGATCCACAGCACCTGCCAGGCGGTGATGATGGCGTCGCGGCCGAACGGGGTCGAGAACCACGGGATGCCGGCGTAGGGGTAGGGGCCGGTGGCGAATTCGGTGGTCAGCAGGGCCAGGTCGGCCCGCGACTTCTCCAGCCAGTCGTTGAACAGCCGGCCCGAGGTGTGCAGCCGCGCCCCACGCCGGCGGCGCTTGCGCATGTCCAGCCGGGCCCGGGCGGCGGCGGCTCGCCAGCGCTCGCGGCTGGGCGTGTGGTCCGGGGCCGTGCCGACCTCGACATAGAGGTCGAAGTGGGTCTCCGGCGTCAGCATGAACATGAAGTCGGCGCGTTGCGGACCCAGCCGTCCCGGCGGTTCCGAGAACGAGATGACGCTGGTGCGCCGCACGCCGTCCAGGCCGTCATAGGCGTAGGTGACGCTGCGGCCGTTCATCTGGGCGGGCAGCACACGACCGCGACCGGCCGGACGCGTGGAGCCGCGCACCTCGAACATGTCGTGGAAGTCGGCGTCGTATTCCAGCCCGACCGGCAGGATGACCATGTCGCGGCTGTAGTTGACGAAGCGCAGGCGCTCGAACAGCCGCTGGTCCCACAGGAAGCGCTTGCGCTCGATGTGAATGGCGCCGTGCGGGGCGGCCGCGCCGCCCAGGGCCGGCAGGGGGTTGTTGGTCGAATGCGAGGTGAAATAGACGTTGTCCTGCGACACCGCCGCGCTCAGCAGGGACGGGGGGCGACCGCCGATCAGCAGCCGCAGGCGCGACAGCAGGCGCGTGTCGTCGTGGAACAGGCCGTCGGCCGCGCCCAGCACGTCGCCGAACGCGTCGGCCACCAGGAAGGTGTCCTTGTCCTTCAGCGCGAACAGGCTGAACGGCGTCCGGGGCTCGGCCGTCTCGCCTTGTTCGATCGCTCCGGTCGGGGCCGGCGTCAGATCATCCATGGTCTCGGCCCCTTGCGCTGAGGTCCCTCGAAAGCCCGTCGCGCCGCGCGGATGCGGCGGCTGGGCTCCCGTTTCCTAAAACCCGATCGTGTCCCGGGCGCGGCGGTCGCGTCGCCGAAACGGTCAGGCGCTTTGGGCCAGCGCCAGGCGCTTCGGCGCGGACGCGTCTTCCAGGCGATCATAGAGGTTCAGGTAGCGGTGGGCCATGGCGGTGGCCGAGAACCGGGTCTCGAACCGCCGGCGGACGGCGAACCGGTCGATCTGGTCCAGGCGGCGCGCGGCGGCCACGGCGCCGTCCTCGTCCTTGACGATGAAGCCGGTCAGGCCGTCCTCGACCACCTCGGGCACCGAGCCGCAGTCGTAGGCGATCACCGGCGTGCCGCAGGCCATGGCCTCGATCATCACCAGGCCGAACGGCTCGGGCCAGGCGATGGGGAACAGCAGGGCGTCGGCGCCGCCGAGGAAGGCCGATTTCTGGTGGTCGCCGATCTCGCCGACGAACTCGATCAGCGGATCGTCCAGCAGGTGTTCGATCTCGTCGTGGAAATAGGCGCGGTCGGCGGCGTCGATCTTGGCGGCGATCTTCAGCCTCTTGCCCAGGCGCCTGGCGATGGCGATGGCGCGGTCGGGACCCTTCTCGGGGGAAATGCGACCGAGGAAGGCCAGGTAACCCTCGGATTTCGCGCTGAAATCATAGATCTCGGCGGCCATGCCGTGCAGCACGGTGCCGGCCCAGTTGGCGAAGGGCAGGGGAGCGCGCTGGGCGTCGGAGATCGAGACCAGCGGGTATTGCGGCCAGCGGCGGTAGACGCCCGGCAGGTCCTTGAGGTCGAGGCGGCCGTGCAGGGTGGTCAGGGTCTTTTCCGGCATGTCCTCGAACATCGGGAACTGCAGCATGTCGGTGTGGAAATGGATGACGTCGAAGCGGTGGGCGTGGCGGCGGACCTCGGCCAGCATCGCCATGTGGGCGGCCAGGTCCGACTTCAGCGGGGCGGGGTCCAGGCGGATCGCCTGGTCGCGCACCACCACCAGTTCGGCCTTGGTGCGGGCGTCGCCCGAGGCGAACAGGGTGACCGTGTGCCCCAGGTCGACCAGGGCGTCGGTCAGGTGGGCCACGACCCGTTCGGTGCCGCCGTAGAGACGCGGCGGGACGGCTTCGTACAGGGGGGGAACCTGGGCGATCTTCATCGAATGAAGTCCTGACGCGGGAGGGCGCGAGCGCACGCCCCGACGTCGGATCAAACCGCCAGTGTGGCCTTAAGGTTCCGCGCGAAAAATAAAGAACCTGAAGCTGTTTCAACCGTTCGCCTTCCACGATACTTGCGTTAACGAGCAAGAGACGTGACGGCCATCTGAAGCGACGCGGACCGGCCGCGTGCGAGCGTGCGGCGAGACCTTTTGACGGTGATGAAGACCTGGACCAAACGGGGCGCACTGCTTGGCGGCGCGCTTTCTTTCCTGTCGATCGCGGCGGCTCGCGCCCAGGTCCAGAACCCGCCCCTGGTGAGGGCGCCGCAGCAGCCCCAGGTCTTCACGCCGCCGCCGACCAGCGTGGTGCTGCGGCCCGACCAGGTCGAGCTGCTGACGCGGACCCTGGCCCAGGCCCCGACCCACGGCTTCGAGCCCGGGGACTTCTCGGCCGACGCCATCCTGCCGATGCTGGGCTCGCGCGACACCGCCACCCGCCAGGCGGGCCAGGCCCAGCTGATCCTCAACACCCTGCGCTACGCCAAGGCCGTGCGTTCGGGCCGCCTGGCGCCGGACGCCTTCCTCGGCGACTGGGGACTGCGCCCGGCGGCCTACGACCCCGGCCCCGACTTCATGCAGGCCGCGCTCCAGGATCGCCTCGGTCCCTGGCTGGACAGCCTGCCGCCGCCCTATACCGGCTACCAGACCCTGCGGAAGGGCCTGGCGACCTATCGCGACATCGCCGCGCGCGGGGGCTGGAAGCCGCTGGCCGCCGGTACGCCGCCATTGAAGCTGGGCGCCAAGAACGATCCACGCATCGCGGCCCTGGAGGCCCGGCTGGCCGTCGAGGACCCCACCGTCGCCGTCGACGGCGCCCCGGTGTTCGACGAGGCCCTGCAACAGGCGCTGATGCGGGCCCAGAAGCGCTTCGGCCTCAATCCCGACGGCGGACTGGGTCCGCAGACCCTGACGGCGCTGAACGTGCCGGTCCAGCGCCGCATCGACCAGATCCTGGCCAATATGGAGCGCTGGCGCTGGCTGCCGCAGCAGCTTCCGGCCGACCGCATCCAGGTCAACATCGCCGCCGCGGTGATGAGCGTCTTCCACGACGACGCCCCGAACCTGACCATGCGGGCGGTCACCGGGCGGCCGGGCGACGAGACGCCGATGCTGTCGTCGACGATCCACTCGATCGTCCTCAACCCGCCCTGGAACGTGCCGTCCTCGATCGCCGCCAAGGAGCTGTGGCCCAAGCAGCGCGCCAATCCGAGCTATTTCGCCAACAACGACTTCGTGGTCATCCCGACCGGCGACGGCGGCACGCGCCTGCAGCAGAAGGCCGGTCCCAAGGCGGCCCTGGGCCTGGTGAAGTTCGACTTCAACAACCCCTACGGCGTCTATCTGCACGACACCCCCAGCCGCTCGAAGTTCGCCAGCTTCAGCCGCCTGGCCAGCCACGGCTGCGTGCGCCTGGAAAAACCGATCCCGCTGGCCAAGCAGCTGCTGGCCGCCGACCCGGCCTGGAGCCCGGAGGTGGTCGACGAGACCATCGCCGCGGGCAAGACCGTGCGGGCCCCCCTGGCCCAGCCGATCGCCGTATTTCTGCTGTACTGGACCGCTTATGTGACCCCAGACGGGCAGGTGAACTTCCGCGACGACCCCTATGGCTGGGACAGGGAACTGGTGCTGCGTATTGCCGCATCCACCCCCGGCGCAGCTTGACCCGGGGTCCCGCGTAAGGCCTCTTTCCTGTCTCGGTCCTTTCCTGTTCGGAAAGGACTTTGGCGTTCTAGTGCTCGCGTGAGGGCCGCCAAGTGCGGTGGCCCGCCTTCCGGCCATCGCGCGAAGTTAGTCGGGAAAGCGTACCATGATCGATCGACGCAAGCTGCTTGGGCTTGGTTTCGGCGTGCTCGGCGCGAGCATGGTCGGGCCCATGGCGGCGCTTGCCCAAGCCAAACTCGCCGACAGCGACCCGATCGGCGACCTGCTGCTGCGCCAGTCGCAACTGCCCGAGGGCCTGCCCGTCGAAGGCCTGCCCGCGGAAGCCGCGGCGACCCAGGCGGCGGTTCCCCTCGGCGCCTACCGCCCCGCCGCGACCGCCCAGCGCTGGCTGAAGCTGCACAACGTCCACACCCAGGAGCGGCTGGAAGCGGTCTATTTCGAAAAGGGCGAGTACGTGCCCGACGCCGTCCAGGCCCTGGACAAGGTGCTGCGCGACTTCCGCACCGGCGACGTCCATCCGATGAACCCCCAGCTGTTCGACACCCTGGCCGACCTGGCCAGGAAGACCGACACCAAGGACCACTTCCAGGTGATCTCCGGCTACCGCTCGCCCAAGACCAACGCCATGCTCAACGAACGCAGCGGCGAGGTCGCCAAACGCAGCCTGCACATGGACGGCAAGGCGATTGATATCTATTTGGAGGATGTCGCTCTGGATCGGGTGAGGGCCGCGGCCCTGGATCTCGGACGGGGGGGTGTGGGTTATTATCCCACGAGCAACTTCGTCCACGTCGACGTCGGACCTGTCCGGCGTTGGGTCGGCTCCTAGAAGAGGGCCGCAGATCAGAGGATAGTCCCTGATGGCCAAGGCCGAACGCAAGAGCAACCCGTTCGGATGGATCGTCGTGGGGGCGCTGGTGGGGGCGATCGCCACCATGGGCGTGCTGATGATCGCCAGCTCGATGTCCTCCGACCGCGGCTATGAGGACGGCCCGACCGAAATCCGCACCGCCGCCGATGACGCCGCCAGCGCCGCCGCCGCGCGGCCGCCGGCCGTGATCGCCATGCCCAAGCCCGAGCAGCCGGCCGCCCCTGTCGCCACGATCCCGGCCCCCGCCGCCGCCCAGCCGGCGCCGACCGTCGACGCCCAGATGGCCGACGACGCCGCCGCCGCGGGCATGACCTCGCGGGCGGGCTCCGACCAACCGACAAATTAGGTTGTAAGGACGTTAGGCCGCTTCGTCTTCACGTGGCCGGGGCGGGGCCGCGTAGCGCGAAATATGGCGCATGACGCTGAGCTGCTGCTCAATCGCCTCTATGCGCTCGGCCTGTTTGATCACCAGGCGTTCCAGATCCTGCAGACGTTCCTCGATGCGTTCAGTCATGGGCTGTCTCCAACCACCAGGACCGCCATCGAACGCGCCTGACCCGGCGAGGTCAAGTGGGTTTGTGCGTTTGCACCGAGCCCAAACGCACACGGCCCCGGAGGAGTCCGGGGCCGTGCTGTAACGCTTGGGATCGGTTCCTACGACTTCGGCGCGGCCATCGCCGGCAGCTTGTTCGCCGCGCCCTTCATGGCCTCGTGCTGGGCCGGGGGCAGGGGGATCAGGCCGCGGCCCTGCAGGTAGCCGCCCCGGCCGGTGGCCGAGTCGGAGACGAACTCGGCGATGAACTCCTTCAGGCCGGGCGTCACGCCGATCTGGTCCTTCTTGACGTAGATGTAGAGCGAGCGGGCCAGCGGGTAGGAGCCGTTGGCGATCGTCTGGGCCGAAGGCTTCACGCCGTTGACGCTGGCGGCCTTGATGCGGTTGGCGTTCTCCTCGAGGAAGGAATAGCCGAACACGCCCAGGGCGCCCGGGGTCTTCTCGATGGTGCCGACGATGGCGTTGTCGTTCTCGCCGGCGTCGACCCACGGGCCGTCGGTGCGCAGCGGATCGACCTTGGCCTTGAAGGCCTTCTCGTCGCTGTCGTGCAGGGCCTTGGCGGTGGGGAACTTCTTGGCTCCGCCCTCGATGGCCAGCTCGACGAAGGCGTCGCGGGTGCCCGAGGTGGGCGGCGGGCCGTAGACCAGGATGCGGTTGGCCGGCAGGCCCGCGCCGATGTCCTTCCAGCTCTTGTAGGGGTTGGCCACGAACTGGCCGCCGCGCAGGGCGTTCTGGGCCAGGCCCAGATACAGGTGCTCGACCTTGAAGTTGTAGTCGGGCGCCTTCTTGTCCATGGCCACGACGATGCCGTCGAAGCCGATCTTCAGCTCGACGATGTTGTTGACGCCCTTGGCCTTGCAGGCCTCGAACTCGGACTTCTTCATCGGCCGCGAGGCGTTGGCGATGTCGGGGAACTTCTCGCCCATGCCGCCGCAGAACATCTTGATGCCGCCGCCGGTGCCCAGGCTTTCGATCTTCGGCGACTTCTTGCCGGTCTTCTTGGCGAAGTTCTCGGCGGTGCGGGTCGAGAACGGGAACACGGTCGACGAGCCGGCGGCCCAGACGTAGTCGCGGGCGGCGTGGGCGCTGGACGCGCCGGTCAGCAGGGCGAGCGCGGCGGCGGCTCCGAGCAGGGTCTTCATGACGGCATCCTACTTTCGAGGGGGCGAGAAGGAGGGAACGCGTGAAATCTACGTCCTATGCGGTCGTCATTTGTCACAGTTTAGCGACAGATTTGCGACAGAATCCGTTCACGGACGAT
The DNA here is from genome assembly GCF_000281955.1 of Caulobacter sp. AP07. Taxonomy (GTDB): domain Bacteria; phylum Pseudomonadota; class Alphaproteobacteria; order Caulobacterales; family Caulobacteraceae; genus Caulobacter. Next base: position 29,646 of record NZ_AKKF01000225.1, read on the forward strand.
CGGTAGATCAACCCTTGGGCCGCACGACCTCGCCGTCTTCCTTGGTGAAGCTTTCGGGCGCGGCGTCCAGCAGGTCGAACACCCGCTCGGAGGGGCGGCACAGCCCGACGCCCTTGGGCGTGACGACGATCGGGCGTTCCACCAGGATCGGCTCGGCGACCATGGCGGCGAGGATCGCGTCGTCGGCCACGCCCGGCTCCAGCAGGCCCAGCTCGGTGGCCGGTCCCTTGGCGCGCAGCCAGTCGCGCGGCGTCGCGCCGGCCTTGGCCAGCAGGTCCCGCAGCTGTTCCCGCGTCCAGCCGGCCTTCACGTACTCGACCACGGTGGGCTCGACGCCCGAGGCCTGGATCATGGCCAGCACGTTGCGCGAGGTGCCGCACTTGGGATTGTGGAAGATCGTGACGGGGAAATCGGTCCGGGTCATGGGCGGTCTTGGTCCTTGAGAAGCCATCCGAACACCCCGGTCGCCAGCAGGGCGCCGACGAACTGGGCCAGGATGAAGGCGGGCGCCGAGGCGGGGGCGATGCCGGCGAAGGTGTCCGACAGGGCGCGCGCCACGGTGACCGCCGGATTGGCGAACGATGTCGAGGCGGTGAACCAGTAGGCGGCGGTGATGTAAAGCCCGACCGCGACGGCCGTGAAGTCGGGCCGGAAGCGGACCGCGCCCAGGATGGTCGCCACCAGGCCGAAGGTCGCCACCGTCTCGGCCAGCATCTGGGCGGGGCCGTCGCGCAGCCTGGTCGAGACTTGCAGGATCGGCTCGCCGAACATCGCGTGGGCCAGCCAGACCCCGGCCACCGCGCCGACGACCTGCGCGAGCGGATAGAGCAGGGCGTCGCGCGTCGACATCTCCCTGCGCAACAGGGCGACCAGGGTGACGGCGGGGTTGAAGTGGGCGCCCGAGATCGGCCCGAACACGGTGATCAGCACCACCAGGCCCGCGCCGGTGGCCAGGGTGTTGCCCAGCAGGGCGATGGCGACATTGCCGCCCGCCAGCCGCTCGCCCATGATCCCGGAACCGATGACCACGGCCAGCAGCAGGGCCGAGCCCAGGGCTTCGGCGGCCAGGCGGCGCGGCAAGGTGAAATGCGTCATGGAAATCCTAGGCCGCCGACTCGTCCGGGGCCTTGGGCTGGCCGATCTGGTCCATCTGGTGCTGCAGCGACAGCCGGTCCAGCGAGGCCATCGGCAGGGCGCAGAACGCGGTGATGCGGCTGTTGAGCTGGCGGTAGGCCTCGTCGAACGCCAGGGCGATCTCGGCGTCCGTGCCGGTCGCGGTCGAGGGATCGGGGATGCCCCAGTGGGCGCTCATCGGCTGGCCGGGCCAGACCGGGCAGACCTCGCCGGCGGCGTTGTCGCAGACGGTGAACACGAAATCGAGTTCCGGGGCGTCTGGATTGTTCAGGATCGCGAACTCGTCCCAGGCCTTCGAGCGCAGGTCGTCGGTGTTGTAGTTCAGATGCTTCAGCAGGTGCAGGGCGTGCGGGTTGATCGCGCCGCTGGGCATGGAGCCGGCGGAGTAGGCCTTGAAGCGGCCCGCGCCGACGCGGTTCATGATGGATTCGGCGAAGACCGAGCGCGCCGAATTGTGGGTGCAGAGGAACAGGACGTTCAGCGGGCGGTGTGTGGTGACGTCGATCATGCTGTCTCCAGTTCGGTTTGGCAGGTTCCGTCGCAGGCCGCGGCTTTGGCCAGGATGTCGCCCAGCGGCGCGCAGATCTCCGGCGCGCCGCCGCAGCAATCCTCCATCAGGAAGCCCAGCAGGGCGCTCATCGCCCCGTAGTCGGCGGCGTAGATGATCGACCGGCCCTCGCGCCGCGCGCCGATCAGCCCGGCGTGCGACAGGATGTTGAGGTTGGCCGACAGGGTATTGGGGACCATCGCCAGGCGGCGGGCGATCTCGCCGGCGGCGACGCCGGGCCGGCCGGCCTGGACCAGCAGGCGGAAGATCGCCAGCCGGCCCTCGTGGCCGAGCGCGGAGAGCGAAACGGTGGCGGCTTTCAATTCCATATTTCCAATATGATGGAAATATGTGACGAGGGGAAGACAGCTTCGAGGATCCTCCCGCCATGACCGACCTGCCCGCCCTGCAACCGCGGTTCCTGTCCGTTCCGACCTCGGCCGGCCTGGAGGTCGCGGCGCCCCATGTTCATCCGCCGCGCATCCTGCTGCTCTACGGCTCGCTGCGGGAACGTTCGTTCAGCCGGCTGCTGACGGAGGAGGCGGCCCGACTGCTGGAGCTGATGGGCTGCGAGACCCGGATCTTCGATCCCCGCGACCTGCCGCTGCCCGACGCCGTCGGTCCCGACCATCCCAAGGTCCAGGAACTGCGGGCCCTGTCGCAGTGGTCGGAGGGCCAGGTGTGGTGCAGCCCGGAACGGCACGGGGCGATCACCGGGGTGATGAAGGCGCAGATCGACTGGATCCCGCTGGAGATCGGCAGCGTGCGCCCGACCCAGGGCCGGACCCTGGCGGTGATGCAGGTCAGCGGCGGCTCGCAGTCGTTCAACGCCGTCAACACCCTGCGCCTGCTGGGCCGCTGGATGCGGATGATCACCATCCCCAACCAGTCGTCGGTGGCCATGGCCTGGCAGGAGTTCGACGAGGCCGGCCGCATGCGGCCCTCGGCCTATTACGACCGCGTGGTCGACGTGATGGAGGAACTGGTCAAGTTCACCCTGCTGACGCGGGACCGCGCCGATCACCTGGTCGATCGCTACAGCGAGCGCAAGGCGGCGGGCGGGGTGTCGCGCGAGGCGGCGCTGGCGGCGCGGGCGACGGCGTAGGGGGTATCGACCTTCAGCACTTCGGGCTGCTCGACCGCGTCGGTCCCTTCATCCGGCGCGTGAGGCGTCCGAACCTAGGATTTGCCGCGGTTGAATTTCACGAGGCCGAAGCCCACGGCGAACCCGAGCAAAAGGCCGATCGCCATGTTGTCCATGAGGGCTCCGACGATGACGCCGCCCGTCACGCCCAAGAAAAAATTCGCCCCATTCTTCCTGGTCATCCAGCGCCTTTCGAACCGCGAACGCCGCATGAGCGACCAGACGACAGCTTCCGTCAAGCTGACCCGGTGCAGGAGGAGCGAACGCCTGTAATGGGTCGAAATTCGCCATCGGCGCTATACCTGCAAGCCGACCTTTGGATCGCCACCTGCCAGGAATTGTCGGTCTCGGCGGGCACCCGCCTTGTGGCGGGAACCCCGTTGTCCGCCACAGGCGCGCGGGTGTGCGCGTTAGCTCGCCAAGGCTCGTCACCGCCAACTGAACCAGGGGTTCCCGCCACAAGGGCATGTGTAACCGGCAATTGCTCGCGGCGGCGATCTAACCGGTGCGACTGGAGCTTACTGCGGCCAAACCCAGGCTGAGGCTTGGGACGGACCCCAGCTTAGAGTTCGATCGCCGCCGGCGGCGACGCCAAGCTTCTCGTCCCAGCCACGAGACCTAGTCCAAGGCTAGTTGCTCATAGTCCAGCCGGATCGAAAGCACCCCATTCAGCGCCTGCAGATACGCCCGCCCCTTGGTCGTCAGCGGCGGCTCGCCTACCACCACCAGACGTTCCGGCTTCGTCGCGCCGGGCCACATGGAATATTCCAGAAGCTGGCCGACTGCTTCGCGCAGGCACAGCCGGGCCGAGGACGCGATCGTCACCTCGAAAAACCACATCTCGCCGGGACGCTTGGCCACCACATCGACGCGCCGTCGTCCGATCGGCGCTTCTACGGTGACCTTGGGCCAGCCGTCCGCCAGGAGCTTCGCTTCCAGCCGCCGCTGGAGCTCCGCATGACGCAGGTCCACATCGACGACGCGCTGGACAATCGAGGCTCTGGTCCAGCGGCGCGGGTCGATGCGGCGTCCGCGATCAAGGTCCAGGGTTTCCTCGGCCTCGTCGCCCTGCGCCGAGCCCGCGCCAGCGATAAGCCCGGTTCCAGGACGAGAGGCCACGCCGGACGCCAGACCCCGCTCGATCCAATCCCACATGGGCAGCAGCCGATCCATCACCCCAAGGGCACGGTTTAGATCGACCCGCTCGAAGGGCTGACGATCGCCCAGGAAGACAAACCCTTTGCGCGTCTTCAGAGCCCGTTCGACGAAATCCGCGCGCACTGGCCCCGGCCGATAGTCGTTGCTGCGCTCGCCCTCGACATAGTGCCACATGGCCAAGTCCGGGTAAGCGTCGGGATTCGCGGCCATCCAGTCGTCGAACCGGACGACGTGGGGCAGCAGCAGTTCGATGTCGTGGAAGAATTTGCTGGCCTCCAGCGAAAAGCCGACGCCGATCCGGAAGGCATGGTCGCCACTGGGCAGGACGTCGAGGCCGGCGTTGAACTGCAGTTCGCCGCGCCCCCCGTAGTGAAAGGCCCAGTCCTTGATCCGCTTGCGCTCGGCGAAAATCTGCTTGCGTCCGCTCCGCAGGCCTTTGATCGTGCGGCGGCGGACCTGCAGCCCGCCGATCTCGTAAGGCTCGGCCATTTCCTCCAGCTCGTCGATCAGCGCGTGCAGCCGCGCGATCCGGGCGGCCTTATCGGAAACGACGGTCAGGGAGGGGCTCAATGACGCCTCCTGGAGCCGCACCCGATCACGCGGCGGTATGGCTGCAAACGCGACATCGGTCCTCCAGTCAGCGGCCCCGCGGGGTTCCCGTCGCGGTCAAGCTCGTGGACAATGCCTCGACACGCACCGCGACTCCACCGCCTCGATAGCCGGCCGCCCCCGCGCGCCGACCTCCACGATTCCGGATCCCAGATGCCGCCAGCTCGTAGCGAACTTCTTGGCCTGCAGTATCACGGCCACGCTGGCTCCTCGGTCGATTGCCAGCGCGCGGTGCAACGCCTTTTGCAATACGGCCCGACAATCGTCCGGGTCCTGATCCTAGCCGAGGCGCTGGACTGCCCCGAGGACCGCGACGCAGCGTCCGCCGCGCTTCGGGGCCTTATTGATCGCATCGTGCTCAGCCCTGGCCCCCGCGCCGGGGCGAGGTCGAGGCCTAGCTTTTCGGCGATCTCGAAACGCTGCTGGCCTTCGCCAATGACAACGGAGGGCAGCGGCGCGAGGCCGCTGGGACCTTTCCTGTTCAGCCGCTATCGCTGAGGGTGAACTCTCGGGCGGGAATGACGACAGATTGAGAAATCATTCTGAACGCCGATCCGGCCCAGGCGCGATCCTCTGTCGCAGCCTCCGAGCGCTCCCGATCAACGCGGCGGAAACCACGGTCCGGAGATCGTCGGCGTGGGAGGTGTCCATGTCCACGTTTCGCGCCGTTCGCGGCTTTGTCCTGATGACCACCGTCGTCTGCGGGCTGGTCGCCGCCGCCTGGAGCGGTTTGAAGGATATGCCCTGGGTTCATGACCATGATCGGGGTGATGTGATCTGGATCGACACCGCTCGGGGCTGACGCGCGGCCTAGCTTGGACGTCGGGTCAAGCCGCGACGCTTTTGGCGGCCCCTTGTGCGCGGTGGATCAAGTTTCTTGACCTTCGCCGGGCGCGAGGCGGCGCGGACTGAACAAGAAGCGAGCGGCGGAGACATTTCGTTCAAAATGTCAGCTGCCGATCCGGCCAGGACGGCGAGGGCGGGTGATGCTGGTTCTCAAGAGGCGTCGTCCTGGGGATAATCACCGCGGGTGATGGGCGCGACGCCTCGAACGAGGACGTCATGTCGAACCAACGGCTTTTGATGGCGGGTGCTTCCGCCGCTGTGCTGCTCGCCCTGTCTGGCCATGCCTTCGCCGCCGCCGCCGCCGATCCGGCCCCGGCCGATGCGTCGACCGCCGTCGACGAGATCGTCGTCAAGGCGCGGGACAAGGCCGGCCTGCTGGAGAAGCAGCCCAACAACACCGTGTTCGGGCTGGACAAGCCGCTGCTGGAAACGCCGCGCTCGGCCAGCTTCGTCAGCGACGTAACGCTGCAACGTTACGGCATCGAGACGATCGACGGCCTCACCGCGGTGTCGCCGGGCACCTATACCGCCAGCTTCTACGGGGTGCCCGGCGCGCTCAACATTCGCGGCACCCTGGCCGAGAACTACTTCCGGGGCTTCAAGCGGATCGAGAACCGCGGCACCTATTCGACACCGATCGGCGCGGCCGACCAGATCCAGATCGTGCGCGGCCCGCCCACTCCGATCTACGGCTCGGGCAAGGTCGGCGGCATGCTCAACTTCATCCCGAAATCCGGGAAGAACGAGGGCGGCTACCTCAGCGAACCGACCGGCGAGATCACCGCCACCTACGGCTCGTACAACAAGAAGAACGTCACCGGGCAGTTCGGCTTGCCGGTGAATATTGGGCCGGTGACCGGCGGCGTCTATGTCTATGGCGAGGCCGAGGACAGCCACAGCTACTACAAGGGCGTCTATCCGCGCCGCCAGACCGGCGAGATCTCGGCGGACTTCGACCTGGGCAATGGCTGGACCACGGCGTTCGGCGGCATGAAGTACCACTCGGACGGCGACGTGCAGACGCCGGGCTGGAACCGCCTGACCCAGGACCTGATCGACAACCGGAACTACACCACTGGCCGCGACACCAGCATCGTCGACAGCGACCACAACGGCCGCCTGACCCTCAACGAGATCAGCGGCAACGCCGCCAACCCCTACTATTACGACCCGACCTTCAACCCGCTCTACATCCCGTACTACAACTTCTACAACACCAACGCCGCCCACACCCTGGACACCGGGGTTGGCACGGTGAAGCTCAGCCCGCGGCAGGTCTATATCAGCCCGGCCGACTTCTCGAAGACCGACACCAACACCTTCTATTTCGACCTGGCCAAGGACCTGACGGCGACCAGCGCCATCAAGGCCCAGTTGTTCTACGACGACCAGGAGAACAAGCGCTTCGTCTCCTACGGCTACCCGGCCTGGTTCGACAGTTCGGTGTGGGAGGCCCGCGTCACCTACAACTTCGCCAACGAATTCCTGGACGGCAAGGTCAGCGCCAAGTCGTTCGTCGGCGCCTCGTACCGCGACTTCTCGGGCCGCCGGCGCGAGAGCTACAACAGCGGCGTGATCGCCCTGGACCGTCGCGACATCGCCTTCGGCGCCACGCCGACCGACATCATCGACAGCCCGTTCAGCACCGAAACCGGGGCCGGCGTTCTGGGCCTGGCCTGGGAGAACGACAACAAGTCGGACTGGCGCCAGAAGGGCGTGTTCTTCACCACCGACATCACGGTCGGCGAGAAGCTGAACCTGATGCTGGGCGGCCGCTACGACGACTACGACGTCAAGTCCAAGGACAGCGGCGTGCTCAGCTACCAGATCGCCGGCCAGCAGAAGGCCAGCAAGGGCAAGGGCACCTACACCGCCAGCCTGACCTACAAGGCCCCGGCCGACATCATGCCCTACATCACCTACGCCAAGGCCTCGGCCCTGGAGATGAGCCAGGCCGGCGACATCGCCCCGGGCCTGGTGGCCTCGGCCACCGACGCCTGGCTGTCGGACAGCGACCTGGCCGAGGCCGGGTTCAAGTTCCAGTGGCTGCGCGGCACGCTGGTGGGCTCGTTGGCCGGCTACCGCCAGAACCGCACCCAGCTGATGGGCATCAACGCCACCCCGACCGGCACCCGCGCCAAGGGCGTGGAGCTGGAGGTCCGCTGGCTGGCCAGCGAGAACTTCAGCTTCACCTTCTCGGGCAACACCCAGCACACCACGGTCAAGGGCCCGGACACCTCGTTCCAGTACATCCCGGCCTACACCGCCGGCGTCCCGGGTTCGCAGGCCTTCGGCGGCACCTATGTGGTGTGGAGCTTCGCGGGCCTGGCCGGCCGGGCGGGGGACTACGACTACACCCTGATCCCCAAATCGGTGGTCAGCCTGTACGGCGCCTATACCAGCAACGACTACGATTGGGGCAAGGTCGGCGGCACGTTCGGGGTCACCCACGTGACCAAGACCGCCGGCACCGTGCAGAACGCCGTGACCTATCCGGCCTACTGGGTGGCCAACGCCTCGGCCTATTACAGCTACGGTCCGTACACGGCGACGTTCAACGTCGATAACCTGTTCGACAAGCTCTACTTCACGCCCGACGCCGACAGCTACGCCAACCTCGGCGCCCTGCCGAGCAAGGGCCGCGAGTGGCGTCTGACCCTGGCCCGCAAGTTCTAGTTCTCGCCGTTCCCACGCCCCGGAGACGGGGCGTGGGGTTCATCGCTTAAACATGGAGGCCCCCATGTCGACGATCCCGTGGAGATCCTGGCTGCTGCTCGGCGCGCTGAGCCTGCTGCTGTTCCTGATCACCGCCTCGACCTTTTCGTCGCTGGGCGTCGTGCTGCCGGCGATGATCAAGGAGCAGGGCTGGAGCTTCGGCACCGCCTTCCTCGGCTTCACCCTGCTGGGGGCCTTCTGCGGCGGCTCGTCGTGGCTGCCGGCCATCCTGATCCGCAAGCTGGGGGTGCGGCTGACCATCGTCGCCGGCTCGGCGGTGATGGTGGCGGGCTTCGCCTGCCTGGCCAGCGCGCACGGCCTGCCGGTCTATCTGGTCGGCACGGCCCTGCTGGGCGTCGGCTACCAGATGATGGCCCTGATCCCCGGCACCCACGTGCTGTCGATGCTGTTCAAGAAGCGCGCCCTGCCGTTCGGGGTCTATTTCACCATCGGCTCGCTGGGCGGGGTGGCCGGCCCCTGGATGGCCCTGACCGGCATGGCGGCGGCCCACGGCGACTGGCGTCCGTACTGGTGGGCCCAGGCGGTCGCCTCGGTGGTGGTCGGCGCCCTGTGCGCGGCCCTGGTCGGCGGCCGCGCCTGGCTGGCCGCCGCCGCCGCCCTGACCGACAAGGCCGTCGCCGAGGACGCCCAGACCGCGCCCGTCAACGCCAAGGTCTATCGCACCACCACCGACTGGACGGTGAAGGAGGCCCTCGCCACCCCGCAGTTCTGGGTGATCCTGGCCGCCTATTTCGCCCACCTGCTGGGCGGGGTCACCGCCGTCAGCCTGGCGCCGACCCACTTCAGCGAGCTGGGCGTGGTCTCGGCCGTGGCGGTCAGCGTCATCAGCTTCGAGTCCCTGATGCAGGTGGTGGCCCGCATGGGCGGGGGCCTGCTGGGCGACCGCGTCGATCCGCGCTGGCTGCTGGCCGGGGCCCAGGGGATGATGGCGGTCGGCCTGCTGGCCCTGACCCACGCCACGACCTGGCCGCTGATGATGCTGTTCGCCGTCGGCGTCGGCGTCGGGTTCGGCATGACGGTGCTGGCGATCAGCATTCTTTTGCTCAACTATTATGGCCGGAAGAACAATCTGGAGATCTTCTCGCTGGTCTGCCTGGTGGGCGCGGTCTCGGCCCTGGGGCCGGTGATCGGCGGCGTGATGCGCGACCGTCTCGGCGGCTTCGCCCCAACCTTCCAGGTGTTCGCCGCCATAATCGGCGTAATCTTCGTCGCGGCGCTGTTCATGCGGCCGCCGCGCAAGGCCACCCATGTAGAACCGGTCGCAGAACCGGTCCCGACCATGCTTCAAGACGCCGCCTGAGGAGGAAGCGCCATGTTCCACAGCCCATCCAAGCACAAGGACTTCGGGGTGTTCCTGCCGGTCGCCAACGGCGGCTGGATCATCTCCAAGACCACGCCGGTCCTCGACGGCCTCTACCAGCAGAACAAGGCCGCGGCGGTGACCGCCGACCAGGTCGGCATGGACTTCGTGATGTCGATGGGCAAGTTCCGCGGCTTCGGCGGCGAGACCGACCACTGGGGCACGGCCCTGGAGTCGGTGACGATGATGGCCGGCATCGCCGAGGCCACCAAGAACGTCCGCATCTGGGCCACCATCCATCCGCTGCTGCAGAACCCGGCGGTGGCGGCGAAGCTAATTTCAACCCTGGACCACATCAGCGGCGGCCGGGCGGGCCTCAACATCGTGGCCGGCGCCTACAAGGGCGAGTTCGACCAGATGGGAGCCTGGGACGACAGCCTGTCCCACGACGACCGCTACGCCCTGACCGAGGAATGGACCACGGTGGTCAAGCGCCTGTGGGCCGAGGACAGCGTCGATTTCGCCGGCAAGTTCTTCACGATGAAGGACTGCCAGTCCAAGCCCAAGCCGCTGTCCAAGCCGCGTCCGGAACTGATCTGCGCCGGCATGTCCGATCGCGGCTTCCAGTTCTCGGTGCGCGAGGCCGACATCTGCTTCATCGGCGGCCGCACGCCCGACGAGCGCCGCGACGCCTCGCTGCGGGCCAAGAAGGCGGCCGAGGGCATGGGCAAGTCGATCAAGACCTACGCCATGTGCACGATCGTCCACGGCGACACCGACGCCAAGGCCCAGGCCATGGTCGAGCACTACAAGGACGGCGCCGACATGGGCGCGATCCTGGCCATGCTGGCCAGCTGGGGCGTGCCGGCCGACAAGCTGAGCTCCGTCGCCGCCCAGCAGGGCGCGTTCATGACCCACACCGTGGTCGGCTCGCCCAGCTCCTGCGCCGCCCAGGTCGAGGAGTTCGTCACCTACTGCGAGCTGGACGGCCTGATGCTGATCTTCCCGGACTATGTCGAAGGCCTGACCATGTTCGGCGCCGACATCCTGCCGGGCCTGCGGGCGGTCTATTCGTGAACGCCGTGAGCCCGACCGCCACAACCACGAACGACCTGGCCGGCTGGATCGCCCCGGGCCGCACGGCGGTGCTGATCATCGACATGCAGGTCGACTTCGCCTCGCCCGACGGCGTGCTGGGGGCCTTCATCGACATGAGCGTGGTCGAGCCGGCCCTGGCCGCCGCCCAAGCCCTGGCCGACAGCGCCCGCGCCGCCGGCGTGCCGGTGGTGTTCGTCGGCCTGTCCACCACGCCCGAGACCGACTCCCCCGCCTGGACCGAGCGCCTGCGCCGTCGCGGCGGCGATCCCGACGTCGATGCGGCGCTGTGCCGGGCCGGCCAGGTCGGTTCGGAGTTCTACGGTCCCCAGCCCCTGCCAGGCGAGCTGGTGGTGCCCAAGACCCGCTACAGCGGCTTCGTCGGCACCGACCTGGATGTCAGGCTGACGGAGATGGACGTCGACACCCTGGTGGTGGCCGGCCTGACCACCGAGTGCTGCGTCGACAGCACCGTCCGCGACGCCTTCGACCTCGACTACCACGTGTTCGTAGCCGCCGACGCCTGCGCCGCCTACGAGGCGGACATCCATGCGGCGTCGCTGAAGGTGATGGAACTGAACAGCGCGATCCTCACCGACACGGCGGCGGTCGCGCGCGCCTGGAAAGGGGCTGCTTGAGTATGGCCGACGGATTTCCGCCCCTGGGGGCCTCCGCGCCCTACACCGTCACCGACGCCGACCGCGCCGCCATCGCCGCCGCGATCAGCCAGGACGAGATCGTCGCGCTGGCCCTGACCCTGGGCAACATCCCCGCGCCGTCGGGCAAGGAGCTGGAAGTCGCCAACTACGTCCACGACTGGATGGCGCGCGAGGGCTTCTCGCCGCGCAAGGTCGGGGCCACGCCCGAACGGCCCAACATCATCGGCACGCACGGCGGCAAGGGTGTCGGCAAGAACCTGCTGTTCACCGCCCACCTCGACACCGAGGCGCCGACCTGGAACCCCGACCTCGACGCCTACAAGTACAGCCCCGAGACCCTGGCCAATCCCGAATGGGAGAAATGCTGGCTGGAGGACGGCAAGCTGTACGGCTACCCGATCGCCAACGACCGCGGCCCGATGAGCTGCTTCCTGATCGCCGCCAAGGCGCTGAAAACGGCCGGCTACGAACTGGCCGGCAAGATGTACCTGACCGCCTGTCCCGGCGAGATCGGCCCCGAGCCGATCGAGGAGCACCGAGGCGTGGCCTATATGGGCAAGGACATCGGGGCCCACTACCTGTTCCACCACGGCGGGGTCGCCCCTGACTACGCCATCGCCGCCGAGGGCTGCGACTTCGGCCTGACCTGGGTGGGCTGCGGCTATGCGGTGTTCCGCTTCCAGGTCTGGGGCGAGGGGGTGTTCACCCCGCTGCTCGACCATCCGGCCACCTCGGCCCAGCACCCGAACCCGATCTACAAGATCGGCCGGCTGACCGACGCCATCCACGCCTGGAGCGGCGAATGGGAGAAGAGGAGCCGCTATGACAGCCCGGGCGGCGTGGCCCAGCCCAAGTCGCAGATCGCCTCGATCCGCGGCGGCATCCCGTTCGCCTTCGGGGCGGGCACCGAGCTGGTGAACCTCTATCTGGAGGTGGGCCTCAATCCGAAGCAGCGGGTGGCCGACATCCAGCATTCGCTGGAGGCCATGGTCCGCGAGGCCGGCCTGGGCCGGATCGACATCGAGCCGGTGGTGGTGCGCCACGGCTTCGAGGCCGACGCCCGCGAGGTGGCCCCGTTGGTCGCCGCCGTCGACGACGCCACCAAGCTCAGCCTGGGTCATCCCGTGGCCCTGGCCAACCCGGTCTATTCCAGCATGTGGCGCGACCACAACGTCTTCAACATGCACCGCATCCCGGCCATCACCACCGGCTTCCGCCGCTGGCGGCCGACGCCCCAGGACCTGGTCGACAGCGCCCTGGTCTACGCCCTGACCGCCCTGGCGGTCTGTGGCCGGGCCTCGCCCGAAGAAGGCGCCAAGCGCCCGGCCTCGGCGGTCTATCCCGACAACCCGTTCGGGAACGACTGATGCCAATCTTGCCCAAAGAAGGGGTGGTGAAGGAACTCGCGCCCGAGCCCGGCGATTTCCGCAAGGCCATGGGCAGCTTCGCGGCCGGGGTGACGGTGGTCACCGTCTGCCACGAGGGCCGGCTGGTCGGCACCACGGTCAGCGCCTTCAGTTCGGTGTCGCTGGACCCGCCGCTGGTCATGGTCTGCCTCAAGCGCGACAGCCGCACCCTGGCGGCCCTCAGCCAGGCCCGGACGTTCTGCGTCAACATCCTGTCGGTCGAGCAGGGCGACCTGGCCCACCGCTTCGCCAGGAGCGGGGCCGACGACCGCTTCGCCCTGACCGCCGTCGAGGCGGGGGTGTGCGGGGCGCCGGTGCTGGCCGGCTGCGCGGCGGCCGTCGAATGCGAGCTGCACGCCGCCCATGACGGCGGCGATCACGAGATCCTGGTCGGCCGCGTCCTGCGCGTCGTGGTCGACGAAGCCAAGGCCCCGCTCGTCTACGTGCGCGGCGGCTTTCTCAACGCTTAGGAAGGGCGGTTTCATGACCTACGACGTACTCGACGTGAAGCCGATGACGCGCCGGATCGGCGCCGAGATCTTCGGCGTGGACCTGGGCCGGCCCCTCACGAACCGCCAGTTCGAGGAGCTGCACCAGGCCCTGACCCAGTATCAGGTGATCTTCTTCCGCGACCAGGAGATGGACCACGAGGCCCACAAGGATTTCGGCCGCAAGTTCGGCGACCTGGCCATCCATTCGGGCGTGCCCGGCATTGAGGGCCACCCCGAGATCGTCGCCATCCACGCCGACGCCAATTCCAGGTTCGTGGCCGGCGAGAACTGGCACTCGGACCTGACCTGCGACCCCGAGCCGCCGCTGGGCAGCATCCTGCACATGAAGGTCCTGCCCGACGACGGCGGCGACACCTGTTTCGCCAGCATGTATGCGGCCTACGAGACCCTGTCGGACCGGATGAAGGCCTATCTGGAAGGCCTGTCGGCGGTGCACGACGCCAATCCGGTCTACAAGGCGATCTTCCCGGACATCGACCGCAAATATAATTGCTCGACCCACCCGATCGTCCGCACCCATCCGGTCAGCGGTCGCAAGAGCCTGTTCGTCAACCCGTCCTACACCACCCATGTCGCGGGCGTGTCGAAGGCCGAGAGCACGGCGGTTCTCAGCTATCTCTACCAGCACGCGTCCAACCCCGACTTCCAGGTGCGCTTTCGCTGGCAGAAGAACTCGGTGGCCTTCTGGGACAACCGCTGCACCTGGCACCAGGCGATCTGGGACTATTTCCCCGACACCCGGACGGGGTTCCGGGTGACCGTGGCGGGCGACAAGCCTTTCTAGTTCCTCGTTAAAACTTGTCATCCCGGGCGTAGCGAAGCGCAGACCCGGGACCGCCGGAAACGCATACGCTCAGGCGTCGGTCCCGGATCTTCGCGCTGCGCGCTCGTCCGGGATGACAGCAAGGGGAGGGGAATATGGATCCGCACCACCGCCGCATCCTCCTGCTCGGCGCGGCCGGCGGCATCGGAAGCGCGATCCGGGACGGCCTGCGCGGCCGCTACGGCCTGATGCGCCTGGCCGACATCGCGCCGCTGGCGCCGGCCGGGCCGGGCGAGGAAACCGTTCACGCCGACCTCCTCGACATCCCGTCACTGGTGACGGCGATGGCCGGGATCGACTGCGTCGTCCACATGGCCGGCGTGCCCGTCGAGCCCGAGACCAACGCCTGGGAGCAGGTCCTCCCGGCCAACATCGTCGGCGTCCACAATCTGTTCGAGGCCGCGCGGCTGGCGGGCGTCGGGCGCGTGCTGTTCGCCTCGTCGCACCACGCGGCCGGCTTTCATCGCCGCGACGCGCCGACGGCGCAGACCCTGGTTCCGCGGCCCGACAGCTACTACGGCGTCAGCAAGGTGTTCGGCGAGGCCATGGGCCGGATGTACGCCGACAAGTTCGGCCTGCAGGTGCTGTCCCTGCGGATCGGCGCCTATCGCGACCGGCCGTCCGACCCCCGCCAGCTGGCGGTCTGGATCAGCCCTCGCGACATGGTCGAGCTGGTGAGATGCGGGATCGAGGCCTCGGATTTCGGCTATGCGGTCGCCTACGGAGTCTCGGCCAACACGCGGAGTTTCTGGGATAATTCCCAGGTGGCGTTCCTGGGCTACGCGCCGAAGGACAATGCCGAGGCCTGGGCGGACGCGATCCTGGCGGACGGTCCGGAAGATCCGGCCGCCGCGCCGTTCCAGGGCGGCTGGTACTGCGCCAGGGACTTCGTGGGCCAGCCGGAGCGGGTGGACTGAAAGTTTCCACCGCCGCACCCCACGTCCGTCATCCCCCGCTTTATGCGGGGGACCCAAGCGGCGGTTGGCGTACCGCAAGAACGCGGCCGCAGGCCCGGCTTGGGTCCCCCGAACAAGTCGGGGGATGACGACCTTATAGTGTGGATGGGGCGGCCCTACTCCCGCGTGAAGCTCTCCGGAATGATCGGGCTCACCCCCGCCTTGCCCCACAGCACGATCTCGTTGCCCCACGGGTCGCGGAAGGCGTGGTTGTAGCCGTTGAACTCGGCCCAGTAGTGGTCGCGCCACAGCAGTTCGGCGCCCAGGCCGACCGCCGTGTCCAGGATGCGGTCGGCGCTGTCGTCGTCGCCGATCAGCACCCAGATGCGCGGCTTGCGGCCGTCGGTCGACAGGTGGCGGGGCTCGACGCTGGTCGGCTCCGGATGGGGCCGGGCGTTGGCGGCCTTGAAGATCCCCAGGTGCAGGTTGCCGATCTCGCTGTCGGTCCCGTCGGGCTTCTTGAAGAACCCGCCCGGCACCATGCGGTGGTAGAGGCCCTCGGGGCGGGCGTCGTTCTCCCAGCCGAACACTTCGGCGTAGAACTTGCCGGCGGCGTTCGGGTCTTCCGAGGCCAGGTCGACGAAGATCAGGGTGTTGGTCACGGGTGGTCCTCCAGAGCATTTTCAAGCGAAGTGGCCGCCGGTTCGCGTGAAGAAAATGCGTTAAAACAAAACTCTAGGCAGCAAACGGGCCGTCGGGGAAGCCGATCGACAGGGTCAGGTCTTTCCAGGCGTCGATGTCGGCCCGCAGGGCGGCGGCCGCGTAGCCGGCGTATTTCAGGGCGTCCTCGCCCAGCAGCAGGTGCATCGGCGGGGCGTCGGCGTCGGCGACCTGGAGGATGGCCTGGGCCGCCTTGGCCGGGTCGCCGGGCTCCGACCCGGCATGGTCGGCCATGATCCGTTCGGCGTCGCGGGCCAGGCCGTCATAGTCGGCGATCTTGGTGGCGACGACCGCCTTGGAGCCGGCCGAGAAGCCGGTGCGCAGGCCGCCCGGGGCGACGTTGACCACCTTGATCCCCAACTCGGCGACCTCGGCGGCCAGGGTCTGGGTCAGGCCTTCCAGCGCCCACTTGCTGGCGCAGTAAACGCCGGTGCCGGCCCAGGTGGCCAGGCCCGAGACCGAGGTGATGTTGATGATCCGCCCGGCCCGGCGGGCGCGCATGGCCGGCAGCACCGCCTTGAGCAGGGCCAGCGGGCCGATGACGTTGGTCTCGAACTGGGCGCGGACCTCGTCGAGCGAGGCCTCCTCGACCGCCCCGACCAGGCCGTAGCCGGCGTTGTTGACCAGGATGTCGATCCGGCCGGTGATCGCCTGCGCCCTGGCGACGCCGGCGCGAACCGCCGCCTCGTCGGTGACGTCGAGGATCAGGGCGTGGCCGCCCAGCCGCTCGAAGGCGTCGGCGTCCGGAGCCTTGCGCACCGTGCCGACGACGACGTCGCCGCGCGCCAGGGCCGCCAGGGCGATCTCGCGCCCGAGGCCGCCGGAAACGCCGGTGATCAGCCAGGTTTGGGTCATGGAAACTCCTGGAAACAAGGTCCTCCCCCTCTGGGGGAGGAGGCCCGAAGGGCCGGAGGGGGGAGGAGGCGGATGTTCGAACCTTACCGGCCCTTTCCGAATACTCCCCCCTCAGTCGCTCCGCGACAGCTCCCCCACAGGGGGAGCACTTAGGCTTAGTACGGCTTGTCGCCCTTCACCCACAGCCGGTGCATCGTCCGGAAGTACTTGGTGTCGTCGTACAGCGTGCCGGTGTGCAGGGTGCAGCGGTTGTCCCACATCAGCAGGTCGCCCTTGGCCCACTTGTGACGATAGACGAAGTCGTCGCCGGTCATGAATTCCACCAACTCGTCGATCAGCGCCAGCCCCTCGGGGCCGGGCTTGCCGATCACCTCGGTCACCGTGCCGGTCGAGGGCCACAGCGCCTTGCGGCCGTCGGCCGGGTGGGTGCGGATCAGCGGGTGCTCGACGTCGGGATTGGCCGCCTCCAGCTCCGGCGACAGGATCTGGGCCCCGAACTCGCGGGTGGCCATGAAGTGCTTGTAGCTGTGGTGCAGGCGCAGCGGCAGCAGCTCGTCCTGCTTTTCGGGCGACAGGGCGTTCCAGGCGGCGCAGCCGTCGGCCAGCAGGGTGTCGGAACCCTCGTCGGGCACCTCGACCGCATAGAGCATGGTCAGCATCACCGGCTGGGGCTTGTAGCTGTAGTCGGTGTGCCAGCCGACGCCGTCGTTGTGGGCGCCGATCGGCTTGCCGTCCACGACCCGGTTGCTGAGGATGAAGATCTTCGGATAGCCGGGCAGGGTGAAGCGGGTCTGGGTGTGGTCCTCAGGATCGCCGAACCGGCCGATGAACCGCATCAGGTCGTCGGGGGTCATGGTCTGGTCGCGCAGCACGATGGCGCCGTGGCGATGGAAGGCGGCGACCACGCTGTCGATCCTGGCGTCCGAGGCGGTGGGCAGGTCGACCCCCTGGATCAGCGCGCCGAAGCCGGGTTTCAAGTCCTGGATGGCGAGGTCGTCGGCGAGCGTCATGTCCACGGGGCGCGGTCCTTTGGCGGTGTCTGAAGCAAAGCCTAGGCGGGGTCGCCGGACCCGTCTTGCCTGAGCGCGCCCGATCCCTTTCCGTGCGCGCTCGGTAAACTTCCCCTCGGCCGGAAGCTGCGCGTCTTTTGCTCATTTCCGCCCCAGAAGGCGGCGAACCCGCCCTCGCGCCGGGCGATGGCCAAGTTATCGTGCGCGCTGGTGCAAGACCGCCGCGCACGCCGCGCCTAGCCTTCGTATCGATCTCTCGAAGGGAGCGCTTGCACCATGGGCCCCAATTTGCAGGCAAGTCCGCCCGCCTCCGCATACCTGAACGACGCCTTCTTCGACGCCCTGTCGCGCTCTATGCTCGACGTCGGCTCGGCCGAGACCCTGCCGCCGGCCTGCTACACCGACGCCGCCTTCTACGACTTCGAGAAGGAGGCGCTGTTCAACCACGAATGGCTGTGCGTGGGCCGCGTCGACTGGGTCAAGGCGCAGGGCGACTACTTCACCACCACCATCATCGGCGAGCCGATCATCGTCACCCGAAACCGCTCGGACGAGATCAAGGCGATGTCGGCGGTGTGCCAGCACCGCGCCATGCTGGTGGCCGAGGGCCGGGGCAACACCCGCGGCTTCGTCTGCCCCTATCACCACTGGGTCTATTCGCTGAACGGCGACCTAGTGAACGCCCCGGCCATGGACCGCACCTGCGATTTCGACAAGAAGTCGGTGAAGCTGCCCACCTTCAAGGTCGAGGTCTGGCTGGGCTTCATCTTCATCAATTTCGACGCCGAGGCCCCGCCGCTGGCCCCGCGCCTGGCCGATGTTGAGGCGGCGATCGCCAATTTCGACCTGTCCAACGCCGAGGGCCTGACCCCGCCGATGACCGGCCAGTTCGCCTGGAACTGGAAGGTGATGTTCGAGAACAACAACGACGGCTACCACGCCAACAAGCTGCATCGCGGGCCGCTGCACGACTTCATCCCCAGCGAGCTGTGCAGCTTCCCCGAGGCGGGCGAGGGCGACGCCGGCTTCCTGCGCTACAACGGGACCACCCACCCTGACGCCAGCTTCAACCCGACCCAAAAGGCGGTGCTGCCGGTGTTCCCCAAGCTGACCGATGAGGACCGCAATCGCGCCACCTTCGCCAACATCCCGCCGACCCTGTCGCTGGTGATGACCAGCGACATGGTCATCTACCTGATCCTGCGCCCCACCGGCCCCGAGACCATGGAGCAGGACACCGGCCTGCTGGTCGCCCCCGGCGCCACCGAGACCCCCGGGTTCGAGGAGCGGCTGGAGATGATCATGACCTCGGCGGGCAAGATCATCGCCCAGGACATGCATGTCGACGCCCTGGTGCAGCAGGGCCTGCGCTCGCGGTTCGCGGTGCGCGGCCGCTACAGCTGGCAGGAAGGCGCGCAGGTGCAGTTCAACCGCTGGCTCACCCCGCGCTACCAGAAGGCCTGGTCGGCGCTGAAGGCGGGAGCCGCGTCATGAGTCGGCTGCCCGTCGTTTTCTTCGGTCACGGCAGTCCGATGATCGCCCTGGAGACCAACGACACCACCCGGACTTGGCGCGCGATGGGCGAGGCGTTCGGCAAGCCCAAGGCCATTCTCTGCGTCTCGGCCCACTGGCTGACCCAGGGGGTCGCCGTCACCGCCATGGCCGCGCCGCGCACCATCCACGACTTCGGAGCTTCCTTCCCTAAAGCCTTGTTCGACGTGCAGTATCCGGCTCCGGGCTCGCCCGAGCTGGCGGCTCGCGTGGTCGAGTTGCTGGCTCCGCAGCCGGTGGCGCTGGACCAGCAGACCTGGGGCCTGGACCACGGGACCTGGTCGGTGCTGAGCAAGGCCTATCCCGACGCCGACGTGCCGGTGGTGCAGCTCTCCATGGACGCCGGCAAGCCGCCGGCCTGGCATTTCGACCTGGCCCAGCGGCTGGCGCCCCTGCGCGACGAGGGCGTGCTGATCGTCGGCACCGGCAACATCGTCCACAACCTGCCGGCCATGAACTGGGGCGAGCGCCACTGCGCGCCCTATGAGTGGTCACAGCGGTTCAACGACTACATCAAGCAGGCCATCGCCGACGACGCCCCGCAACGGGCGGTGGACTTCGCCTCCCAGGGCCAGGACGCCAGCCGTTCCGTGCCGACCCCGGATCACTACTGGCCGCTGCTCTACGTGCTGGGCGCGCGCCTGCCGGGCGACGCGCCGACCTTCGCCCCCGACCACATCGAGCACGGCTCGCTGAGCATGACCAGCGTCACGCTCGCGCCCGCGACGGCCTGACCCGGAGACCCCGATGCCCTTCATCTGCGAACCCGGCCAGACCCGTCCCGACGTCCTGCCCGGCGCCCTGCACACCCTGCGCGCCACGCCCTCGACCGTGCACTGGGGCTATTTCGACCCGTCGACCGGCCCGTCGCTGCGCATCAAGAGCGGCGACCTGGTCTGCGCCGAGGCCATCACCCACCACGCCGGCGACGCGCCCCACCTGATGATGGACGAGGCGGTCACCCGGATCTTCACCGAGATCCCCGAGGCCGACCGCAACCCCGGCGTCCACATCATGACCGGCCCCATCTACGTGGAAGACGCCAGGCCCGGCGACGTGCTGGAGGTGCGCTACCTGCGCATGGCGCCGCGCAACAACTACGGCTCCAACCTCGCGGCCAACTGGGGCTACCTCTACAAGGAGTTCGGCGAGAAGGAGCGGGTGACGATCTACGAGCTGGATCCCAACGCCAACACCGCCAGCGCCCTCTACGCCTACGACTTCCCGGGCAAGTACCTGATCCCCGGAACCATCACCCATTGCCCCGAATGCGACCGCCAGCCGGCCCTGAACGGCGTGCGGGTGGCGGCTCGGCCGCACCTGGGCACCGCCGGGGTCGCGCCGGCCGTCGACGGCCGCGTCAGCACCATTCCGCCCGGCGCCCACGGCGGCAATATCGACAACTGGCGCATCGGGGCGGGGGCGACGATGTACTACCCCGTGCAGGTCGAGGGCGGGCTGTTCTCGATCGGCGACCCCCACGTGTCGCAGGGCGACGGCGAGATCTCCGGCACCGCCATCGAGAGCTCGCTGAACGTCCTGA
Organism: Caulobacter sp. AP07; assembly: GCF_000281955.1. Lineage (GTDB taxonomy): Bacteria > Pseudomonadota > Alphaproteobacteria > Caulobacterales > Caulobacteraceae > Caulobacter. The sequence continues at coordinate 50,190 of NZ_AKKF01000225.1, forward strand.
TGCAGATCGTGCTGCGCAAGGACTTCGAGTCTCCCGGACCTTTGCTGGAGACCCCAAAGTGGTGGATCGTCCATGGTTTCCACGAGGATCTTGATGTCGCCATGCGCGACGCCTCGCTGAACATGCTGACCCTGCTCAGCGACCATGTGGGCCTGTCGAAGAACGACGCCTATTCGTTGATGAGCGTGGCCAGCGACTTCGGCGTCACCCAGGTGGTCGACGGCAAGCAGGGCTGCCATGTGCGCATCCCGCGTGACATCTTTCCCAAGAAGAGCGGATAGGGCGCCCCATGAAGGCCTGGTCGTTCAGCACCGACAGCCACCCCCGCGCCGAGCGCGCGGAGGCCTGGCGCGAGGCGATGAGCCGGCTGGGCCTGCCGATCGAGGGCCTGTCGGACGCCGAGCCGGCCAGCGCCTCGGTGGTCTGCCTGACCTCGCCCCTGGGCATCGAGTTCGCCCTGGTCGAGGCCGGGGCCCAGGCGATCTCCGGCCGCCGCACCGGCCAGCCGGCGGCGGTCTGGCTGGCGGTGCTGCTGAGCGGCCAGGCCACCCTGGTCACCGACGACCTGGCCGAGGAGATGGTGGCCGGCGACATCGCCTACGGCCCGACCGGCCAGCCGGCGGCCCTGCGGCTGGAGACCCGCTGCCGGTTGATGTTCGTCCGCGCCCCGCGCGTGGCCCTGGACCACCGGCTGATCGCCCCGGTCAGCCTGCGGATCGGACGGCTGCAGGGGGCGACCGGCGTGGCCCACATCCTGTCGGGCCTGCTGCGGGCCACGGCCGATGGGCTGGAGGACCTGACCGTCGACCAACTTCGTCCTGTTGAATTGGCCCTGACCGAGTTCCTGGCCATCTGCCTGGTCGAGGGCGGGGCCGAGACCGACGTCCTGGGCGTCGGCGGCGGCTCCGGAGCCCCCACCGCCCACCTGCAGCGGCTGTGCCAGACCATCGAGACCCTGCTGCCCGACCCGGACCTGTCCCTGCGCCGGGTGGCCGACGAGGAGGGGGTTTCGCCGCGCTACGTCCAGAAGCTGTTCGCCAGCGCCGACGAGACCTTCAGCCACTATCTGCGCACCCGGCGGCTGGAGCGCTGCCGCACCGACCTGGCCAGCCCGCAGCACGCACGGCTGTCGATCTCGGAGATCTGCTTCCGCTGGGGCTTCAACGGCTCGGCCCATTTCAGCCGGGCGTTCCGCGACCAGTACGGAATGTCGCCGCGGGAGTTCCGGCAGGGGGCGGCGGCTTAGGTCATCGCCCCACAAACACCCGTCATCCCCCGCTTTATGCGGGGGACCCAAGCGGCGGTTGACGCACCTTAAGAACGCCGCCGCAAGCTCGGCTTGGGTCCCCC
>NZ_AKKF01000226.1 GCF_000281955.1 Caulobacter sp. AP07
CTTTCGACCCTGAGCGGACATTCGGGATCCCTCTCTCTTTGAGAGAGGGAGGGGCCCGCCGCGAAGCGGTGGGAGGGTGAGAGGTTACACCCTGTCCGAACGAAGCATCGCCAGGAGGTCTTCCGCCGTTCCGGCCGGATCTGCCAGGACCTGCTCGTTGCAGAACCGCACCACGATGTATCCGAACAGTTCCAGGGTCTCGGTGCGGCGGGCGTCATACTCTTCCCGCCCCTGATGGGCCGGCCCATCCAGCTCGACGATCACCTTGGCCGCCTCGCAGACGAAATCGGCGAAGTCGCGGTCGATCGCGACCTGCCGCAGGAACTTGAACCCGCCCAGGCGCCGGTTGCGCACGAGGGCCCAAAGCGTCCTTTCGGCCAGGGACAGGAATCGGGATTTTCCGGGGTGAACCTCTCACCCTCCCACCGCCTGCGGCGGCGGGCCCCTCCCTCTCTCAAAGAGAGAGGGGTTCCGTGTGCGCGGCCTTCATCAGAAGCGGGCGCTTCAGACGTCCACCTTCCACCCTTCTCTGACCTTCGTCGCGTCTGCTCCTGGTGAAAGTCCGCATCCGCCCCCGGCGGCCACGCCTTCAAGGAAGGCGACGGCCTTCTTGAACCCTCTCTCATAGAGAGAGG
>NZ_AKKF01000227.1 GCF_000281955.1 Caulobacter sp. AP07
GGCCGCGCGGATCAGTTCCAGCACATCGACGATGATGACCTGCATGGCGGTCTGGGCGGCGACGGCGTCGCGGGCCAGGATCGCGTCGGCGACGTCCTCGTGCGAGGGGATCGAGGCGGTGCGACCCTTGATGCGGTTGGTGAAGCGGATCGAGATGCGCAGGGCGGTGTTCACCAGCTCGTGCAGGTCGCGGTAGAACGGGTTCTTGGTGGCGTTGAGGATGGCGACGTGGAAGGCGATGTCGGCCGACAGCGGGTCGTCCTCGCCCTCGGCGGCGGCCTTCATGCGGTCCAGGGCCTTGCGGATGCCGTCCAGGCCGGCCTGGTCGGCGTTGCGGGCGGCCGGGCCGCGGCGGCCGGCTCGATGCCCAGCCGCATCTCGGTGAACTCGGCCAGCAGGCGCAGCGAGAACTTGCGCTCCAGCAGCCAGCGCAGGACGTCGGGGTCGAGCAGGTTCCACTCGGTCTCGGGCTCGACCACCGTGCCGTGGCGCGGCCGGGCGCTGAGCAGGCCCTTGGCGGTCAGCATCTTGACCGCCTCGCGGGTCACCGTGCGACTGGCCCCGAACTGCTTGGACAGTTCGCCCTCGTTGGGAAAACCACTCTCGACATAGTCGCCGGTGACGATCGCCTGGCCCAGCGACTCCACGAGGCTATGGGTGAAGCTCACCCCCGGCCGGCGCATCCACCGCATGTCGGGGCCCGAGGCGGCGCCCGAGGCGGTGATCGAAGGCTTCACGCCGCGCCCCTGGACGCGCGGTCGCGCTGAAAGCCGCGCCATCGCCTAGCGCCCCGGTCCGTAGGCATGACGGATCATCGAAGGTTCTCCGACCCTGCTCATCGGTTCGGCGCCGACTTGAACGCCGCCGCCACCGCCTCGCGCAGCGGCTTGGGCTTGTAGCCGTCGTCATAGGGCGTGGGGCGCAGGAGCAGGCCGTCTGGACGCGGCGTGAAGTTCTGCAGCCACGAATACTTGTCGACCATGCCCCAGGCCAGCACCTCCTTGGTCTGGCGGTAGTCCAGCATCAGATCGAGATAACCCTTGGCGAGGGACGCCACCGCCGTGTCGCGGGCGGCGAGGTCGCTCGGCAATTTCTTGTCGTTGACGTCGAATTCGGTGATCAGCAGATCGTAGCCCATGCCGGTCGCCTCATCGAGGAAGGCCCGCCATTGTCGCTCCTGCGGCCGGCCCAGACCGCCGGCGGCGGCCGGGTCCTCGGTTCCGAGGTGGCTCTGGACGCCTAGGGCGTCGACCGGGGCCCCGCGCTTGCGGAACCCTTCCAGCAGCTTCAGCACGCCGGTCCTATGGGCCTCGTTGCCGGCCTCCCAGCCCATGTAGTCGTTGTAGACCAGGCGGGCCTTGGGCGCGGCGGCGCGGGCGGCGTGGTAGGCGACGTCGAGGGTCCGCTCCTGGCCCATGACGTCGGAGAAGACGGTGCGGCGGATCGAGCCGTCCTTGGGGTCGACCGTCTCGTTGACCACGTCCCAGGAGTCGATCTGCGGGTAGTGGGCGCAGACCCGGGTGATGTGGTCGACCAGCATGGCCTGGGCGTTGGCGGCTCTGGCCGGCCCGGTTCCGAAGTCGTGGGTCTTGAGCCAGTCCGGGAACCACTTGGGGTGGTGCCACAGCAGGGTGTGGCCGCGCAGGGCGATGTCGTGGGCCTTGGCGAACGCGGCGATGCGGTCGGCCCGTTCGAAGGCGAAGGTCTTGGCGTCCGGGCGCAGCACGTACCATTTCAGCTCGTTCTCGGGGACCAGCACGCCGCATTCGTCGATCAGCAGCTGGCGGTAGCGCGCGTCCTCGAATGACCCGGTGATCGCCCCCACCGGGCCCGCGCCGACCGCGCTGCCGAACCGCAGCCCCTTGGCCTTGGCCAGGGACGCCAGGCTCGGCGCGGAACCGCGCGCCGAGGTCACGCCCAGCGCCAGCGCGCCGGCGGCCAGGCCCGAGCCCAGCAGGCGCCGCCGTGACGGACCTGACGCGTGGCGACGGCTCATGAGCGATCCCTTCCCTGTAGCGCCTGGCCTCGTACGCCTGGCTTGTGATGGCCTGACGCTGCCCGCGCCTTCGGTGATTGGTCATACCAATCTCGCCAACTTCACCTGACAGGACTTGAGCCACGCCGTCAAGGTAGCGCTACCTTTTTGTTGCAACTCGCCCGCCCCCGCATGGTCGGACAACATTCTCACAAAGGTATGACCTTGTTGACTCGCGAGGCCTTACCTCGTAACGATGGAATTGTGACCGCTACCATCTTCGACGCCGTCGGCCTTTCCGACCGTCCGAAGCCAAGGCGGCGCGCAAAACGACAGGTGCGCAGAGCGCCGAATTTCTTAGGGGAGAAACATGGCTTCATCGGTCCATAGGCGCGCCGTCCGCCTGGCGCTCATCGGCGCCACCTGCCTCAGCGGCTTCGCCGCCGCGCCCGCCCTGGCCCAACAGGCCCCCGCCGCGGCGCCGGGCGACACGGTCGAGGAAGTGGTCGTCACCGGCTTCCGCAAGAGCCTGGCCGACGCCACCAACGCCAAGCGCGAAAGCGTCGCCTTCACCGACTCGGTGTTCGCCGAGGACATCGGCAAGTTCCCCGACCTCAACATCGCCGAGTCGCTGAACCGCATTCCCGGCATCCAGCTGACCCGCGAAATCAACGGCGACGGCCTGAACATCGCCATCCGCGGCCTGGGCACCAACTTCACCAAGGTGCTGCTGAACGGCTCGCAGATCGCCGTGGCCTCGTCGGGCCGCACCGACAGCCAGAACCAGAACCGCGAAGTCGACCTCAACCTGTTCCCGACCGAGCTGTTCACCCGCCTGGACGTCAGCAAGACGCCGATGGCCAGCCAGGTCGAAGGCGGCGTGGCCGGCGTGGTCAACATGCGCAACGCCCGGCCGCTGGACCGCGCGGGCCGCCACTTCACCTATTCGCTGCAGGGCAGCTACCAGGACAGCTCGGGCAAGTGGAGCCCCCGCGGCGCCGTCATGGCCAGCGACAGCTGGGACACCAACGTCGGCGAGTTCGGCCTGCTGGTCGGCTATGCCGGGGCGCGCTCCAAGAGCCGCACCGACGGCTTCGAGACCATCGGCTGGACCAACGCCAACCTGACCTACGCCCAGTGCGGCGTGGCCCCGCCGGCCGGGACCCTGGCCACCGCCCCCGCCCCGTCGTGCAACACCTCGGGCGGCAACGGCTTCAAATGGGCCGACACGGTCGCGGCCGGATCCGGCAACGGCCTGGTCGCCGGCACGCCGGTCACGGCCGCCTACCTGGCCTCGCTGAACCCCGGCACGACCGTCCAGCAGCTGGGCGACGCCATCCTGCCGCGCCTGGGCCGCCAGTCCTACAGCGCGGGCTCGCGCGACCGCGACTCGGTGCTGGTCTCGGGCGAGTACCGTCCCAACGACGACCTGGCCTTCTATCTCGACGTCCTGATGGGCAAGACGGTCAACGATTTCAACCGCCTGGACATGGACTGGATCGTCCGAAACTCCAACGGCATGGTGCCGATCGGCGTCACGGTCGACTCCAGCAACGTCGTCACCAAGGGCACGTTCGCCAACGCGCAGTTCTTCCTCGAGGCCCGGCCGTACCACGAGACCACCGACTTCTATAACGTCAACCCGGGCGGCTCCTGGCAGATCACCCCGTGGCTGAAGCTGGACGGCCAGTTCAACCTGAGCCGCAGCGTGTTCTTCCGCGAAGCGCCGACCATCCTGGTCAACACCCCGGCCGGCCTGACGGTGAACTTCGACAACACCAGCGGCGACTTCCCCAGCATCACCACCGCCGCCAACCTCAACGACCCCAACCTCGGCTGGCAGTTCGCGGGCGGCCGCCTCAACATCCAGAACGAAAAGCGCGTCACCAGCACCAAGGGCACGCACTGGAACCTGAAGATCGGCGAGAGCAACGACAACTACATCAAGGTCGGCGTCGCCTATGACGACGTCAGCCGCTCAATCCAGGCCCTGGACAACAGCGGCCGCTGGCAGGCCTTCACCTGCGGCGGCGGGCTGGACGCCAACGGCAACGTGCCGACCCCGGCCCCGTCCTGCAACGGCCAGGCCGGCTCGGCCATCACCCAGGGCCAGCTCGCCTCGTTCCTGCGCCCCGGCCCGCTGGGCTTCATCACGGTCGACTACGACGCCTTCAAGGCCGCCAGCCAGTTCGACCGCTTCAACGACAGCGCCCCGGCCGTCGCCTCGGCGGCCACCGCCGCCAGCTCCGGCTTCATCGCCGAGAAGACCAGCGGCGCCTATGTCGAGGCCAACGCCGTCACCCAGATCCTCGACCGCGACCTGGCCATCAATTTCGGCGGCCGCTACGCCAGCACCGACCAGACGATCCGCGGACCGCAGACGGTCAACGGCGTGACCACCATCCTGGAACGCGACACCCGCTATGACGCGTTCCTGCCGTCGTTCAACGCCGTCTACAAGCTGACCGGCGACATCAACCTGCGCATGGCCGCCTCGCGGACCCTGACCCGTCCCAACCCCAGCGCCATGCTGCCGGGCACGACCTTCAGCGACCCGTCGGCCCAAAACGCCAACCAGGGCAACCCGTCCCTGGCGCCCTACACCGCCAACAACTTCGACGTCGGCGGCGAATGGTACACCGGCGGCGCCGGCTATGTCGGCGTGGCGGCGTTCCAGAAGGTGGTCAACGGCTTCACGGTCCAGGGCACCAACACCATCCCGTTCAACCAGCTCGGCGTGGCCTACGACACCCTGACGGCCCTGCAGCAGCAGGCCATCACCAACCGCGGCGGCCCGGACGTGGCGACGGTCACCGTCACCCAGCAGGTCAACGCCGGCGGCACCCTGACCATCCGCGGCTACGAACTGAACTGGGTGCAGCCGCTGGACTTCATCTTCCCGGGCATCGGCTTCACCGCCAACTACACCCGCGTCAACCAGACCGGCAGCGGCAGCGGCGCCCCGGCCGTGGCCATCGGCATCTCGCCCTACACCTACAACCTGACCGGCTACTACGAAGGCCACGGCGCGACGGTCCGGCTGTCGTACAACTACAACGACGCCCAGGTCAGCTCCGACCCCAACCAGAACAGCCTGCCGACCGCCCGCCTGCGGACCGACGCCTACAAGCAGATGGACCTTTCGGCCAGCTACCAGCTGCCCTGGAAGAACGCGCCGATGATCACCTTCAACGCCATCAACATCACCAGCTCCACCCAGCGGCAGACCTTCGAATATCCGAACGCCGCCTTCACCTTCTACGATCCGGGTCCGACCTATCTCATCGGCATCCGCGGTCAGTTCTAGAACCTGACGCGCACTTCCTCCCACCTGCGTCTATCGGCGGCGTGTCTTCGGACACGCCGCTTTTTTTGTGGGTGGAGCCCAGGATAAACCCTCTCCCTCCGGGAGAGGGTTTCGTCCAGGCCCGCACGTTGATTTCGCCTAACCCGCTGAAATCCCTAAACCCGCACCCCGCCCGTCCTCCCCCTGAAAACCTCCCGTATGCTTCTCTCACCTCACCGTGGTGGAAAGGGCGCATGGCCAGCGACCGATGCGGCGGCGGGGGCGATCGAGCGGGAAGCTGGGTCGGCGGCGCGGTCTGCTTGGGTAAGGACCGCGTGACCTCATGTCTCTGGTGCCGGCTGGGCTCGGAACACGGATACAGCGTGACGTGAGGGCTGACCCAGCAACAGGCGGGCGGTGACGCGCTCGCGGTCCGGGACCGGGTTTCGTTGACCTGGCCCGCCCGT